>JAUQPW010000082.1 GCA_030550175.1 bacterium | reverse complement strand
AACCAATACCCTTAATTTCGGTCAAGGAGATTTCTTGATGATTGGAGCTCTTTTTGGCCTTACCTGTTATCTGGCTCTGGGGGGACCTTCGATAACGGCTTTTATTCTGGCCGCGATTCTGGCTGTCGGATTGCTGGCCATGATGGGGGCTGCCTTAGAGCGGATCGCTGTAAGGCCCGTCCGACATTTAACCTCTTTAAGCTGGGTGCTCAGTACCCTCTCGGTGGCAGTTATCCTTCGAAATGCCGCCCAATTGATCTGGCGACCAGAGCAACATCCTTTTCCATCCCCCTTGGGAGATAAAGCTATTCACATTGCCGGGGCGGGTATTCTACCCCAAGAAATCCTTATCCTGGTCGTTTCCATATCGATCATGATTCTGTTGATGGTGTTTCTGAGGCGGTCGATCTTGGGAAAAGCCCTCTTAGCCGTTGCCCATAACAGCAATGCCGCAGCGGCTATGGGAATCAATGTTCAGCGAATGGTTATTCTTGCCTATGTTTTGTCCTCCGTCCTTGCGGCGCTTGGAGGTGTGCTTATTGCTCCCATCACCTTCGCCTACGCCTATATGGGAACCGTTGTAGGCGTTAAAGCCTTTGCAGCCGCTATTCTGGGAGGACTGGAAAACCCCCTGGGTATTTTAGTAGGGGGTCTGATCATGGGGGTTATCGAACAAGTCGCAGCAGGAATTAACTCCAATCTTAAGGATGGAATCACGTTTGCGCTGATTATTTTAATCTTGGCCGTGAAACCAACCGGATTGCTTGGAAAACAATGATGAAGTCGCTTCCTATTTTTGCGGATTATACCCTGACATCCTGGATAAAAATAGGTCTGGTTATTTTAGGAATTATCCTCCTTCCGATGGTTTTTCAGGACCCCTTCTACCTCCTTATGATGCAGAGCCTGGCCTATCTGTCCATTGCGGCTCTGGGTTTGGATATCCTTGTCGGATGGACCGGACAGATTTCCCTGGGACACATGGGATTCTATGCCGTAGGTGCTTACACAACGGCTATCTTAACAACCCGTATGGGAATCTCCTTCTGGATTACTTTACCCCTTGCGATGACTCTGGCCGGGATCCTCGGAGCCATCGTAGCACTCCCCTGCTTACGGGCCAAGGGCCATTACCTGGCCGTTGTAACCCTGGCCTTTGGATTTGTTATAGAAGTTACGGCTAACCGCTGGATGGATTTAACCAATGGCCCTATGGGAATCTTTGGAATTAATCCACCTAAGATCCCCTTCGGAGATTTCATGACCCCCCGGCAATATTTCTACCTGGTCGCTTTCTCTACCCTTTTCGCCCAACTGGCTGCCAATCATCTCTTAACTGCCAGATACGGTCGAACCTTCCTCGCTTTACAGCAAAGTGAGGTGGCTGCAGAGACGGTCGGAGTTAATGTGTACAGGTACAAAGTACTTGCCTTTGTCATTTGCTCTATTTATGGCGGCCTGGCCGGGGTTTTCTTCGCCCATCAAGTTCCACCCGGTTATATCAACAGCGATACCTTCGTGTTCAGCCAGTCTATCCTCTTCCTGGCCTCCATCCTCATGGGAGGAAGTCGAACGCTGTATGGCCCTCTTGTGGGAACAGTCCTATTAAACTCGATCCCTCAGATATTTGCCTCGTTACATGATTACCACTTGATGATTTACGGGTTTATTATCTTAGGGACCGTGATCCTTCTTCCCCGAGGGATTGTGGGCTCTCTGAGCAATCTTCCTTATCTGAAAAGACGGAAGATAAAACCCGTAGAAGAAAAGCCGATAGATATTCAAAAATTGCGATTCATCCGCCATGAAGAAACAAACGGGCAACCTATTATTGAAACCCGGGCCCTGGTGAAGGATTTCGGCGGCTTACGGGCTATCGATCGGTTAAGTATGCGAATTGAACCAGGAAAAATTCATGCGTTGATCGGCCCTAATGGCTCTGGAAAAAGTACCTTTGTCAATGTTTTGACCGGGGTTTATAAACCCTCCGGAGGGGATATTTTCTACCGCGGCAAAAAACTTTCTAAGATTCGTCCCCATGAAATGGCCAGATTAGGGGTTACCCGAACCTTTCAGACGGTTAATCTATTCCAGGGACTAACGGTTCTCGATAATGTAATGGTCGGATTTCACCTCCACTTCAAAGCCGGTTTCTGGCACCATTTGTTAAGAACCCGTAAAGCCGTTCAAGAAGAAGAAATTTATCGGCAACGGGCCTTAGATTTGCTCAGATTCCTGGGAATTCAAGATAAAGCTTATGAAGAGGCCCAGAATTTATCTTATGGTCATCAACGACTGGTAGAAATCGCCCGGGCTCTTGCAGTAGAGCCTTCATTGCTTCTACTGGATGAACCTGCCGCCGGGGTCAATCCGGCAGAAGTTCACCTTCTTTCGAAGGTTATTCAAGATATTCGAAATATGGGAATTACCGTCCTGGTTATCGAGCATCATATGGAATTGGTGATGCAGATCTCTGATTGGATTACAGTTCTGGATTTTGGGAGTAAGATTGCAGAAGGAAAGCCGATCAGTGTGCAACAAGATAAAAAGGTGATTGAGGCCTATCTGGGAGACCCGGAAGCGTTGAAGGAAGTAGGATAAGTAATAAAGGGAGTAGGGAAGTATGTATGGAAGTAGGGGGGTGTGGGAGTATGAAAATTTTCTCTCACATTCTTACACCCCCACACCCCCACACTCCCATACTTCCACACTCCTTTAAGAAGCGTGCTGCAAGTTAAGAATTTAGTCGTAAACTACGGCCATGTGGAAGCTTTACGTGGGATTGATATCCAGGTTGAAAAAGGAGAGATCGTAGCTATTATCGGGAGTAACGGAGCTGGTAAGACAACGACCCTAAATGCTATTTTTGGTTTAATCCCTAAAGTTCAGGGGACCGTTCACTTCAAGAATGTAGACATCTCAACCCGTAAACCCCATGAAATCCTTCGTCTGGGGATGTCTCCGGTACTACAGGGTCGTCAGATTTTTGCCGATCAAACGGTTTACGATAATCTTCTTTTGGGAGCTTATACCCGTTTTAAAGAGGGCAGAGACCGGATTACGAAACTTATCGAACGGGAGTACGCGCGCTTTCCGATTTTAAAAGAACGGAAAAATCAGATGGCTGGAACCCTGAGCGGAGGTCAACAACAGATGCTGGCCATCTCCCGGGCTCTCATGTCAGAACCTACCTTCCTCCTCATGGATGAACCGTCCATGGGCCTGTCTCCTGTCATGGTCCTGGAGATCGTCAAAACCATTAAAGCCCTTAACCAGGAAGGTGTCACCATCCTTTTAGTCGAACAGATGGCCGCCATCGCCCTTAAAATTGCTCATCGGGCCTACGTGTTAGAGCGGGGTAAGATTGCCCTGACAGGTACCGGTAAAGAACTCCTGCAGAATCCCTTGGTAAGAAAGGCTTATCTGGGAGCCTGATAAGTTCTTTTGATTCGGGATAAAAGTTAAGGTCTCAGGCCTCTTCCAGAGAGTACCCACAACTCTCAGGAAAGGTCGATTCATCGAGACCTGTTTCATTGCCAGTAGATAGCCCCGCTATTTCATAAGCATCCGATAATTTTTTCTTGATTTCAGATCTCGAGCCAGGACTCTCTTCCAATAACAAGAAAATTCCTTAGCTATCTGTTCAATATCTCATTCTGAGACTTTTCTTTGCCGAATTAATTCGGCACTTTTTAACAACTAGGCATAAAAAATCCTGCTCATAAGTTGCACCGGCTATTTATTGGCTCATAGCCTTTACCTGATAATTCATCTGACTCCAGGCAAGGCCAGGGTGGGGTAATGGGGTTAAAGAGTTTATTTCCTTACCCTCCACTTATTTTCGTTCCGTCTCCTCAAGAACCTGTCTTAATTTTATAATAGTTCGGGCCGGAAAGTAACCCCCAATCGTTGCATTGGGATAAACCAGGCATCCCGGTCCCAGTAAAGTTCCCGGGTTAAGAACCGAATTACAGCCCGTTTCTACATGGTCACCTACCATGGCGCCGAACTTCAGGAGGCCCGTATCGTAGAGCTGTCCTTGAATTTTGACTTTAATATTATCCCAGGTCACTTTCAGATTAGATAACTTGGTACCGGCTCCGAGATTACAACCGTTACCCAGCACACTATCCCCGACATAATTGAAATGAGGGGCTTTGCCTTCATCCAGAACGATGGAATTTTTAATCTCCGAAGCATGACCGATAATGCAACGATCTCCAATGATCACATTTTCGCGAATATAAGCACCGTTTCGGATTTCGTTATCTTCCCCGATAATGGCAGGACCTCGAATATAAGCACCGGGCTCCACTACGGTTCCTCTTCCGATATACACCCTATCCTTTTCAACGTAAGCGCCTTCTTTGACCACCCCCCAAATACCCGGCTTCAAATTTTTTTCGATATAAACCTCGATAACCTTTAGAACGTCCCAGACGTAAGTCAGATCCTCAAAGATGGCGCGATGTTTAAACTTAGATAAATCAAAAAAATCTATCGGTTTTAGCATAGATTCCTCCCTGGTTGATCAGGTAAATTACGGTATGATGGGAGCTTCACCAATCATGTTGGTAACCGGACGAGATGAACGGATAGGATCATCGGCATGGGGGCCCAATCCACTTCTGGCCTTTAGAAGCTTCAGCCATTTCTCAACAACCTTTTTATTTCTTTTTTCTACCAGAAACCGTACCTTATCCGCCTGCCTCCTTTCCAGTTCCCGAATCACATTATTCAGGATATTGTCTTCATAGGTCTTCTGACCTAGATTTTTGATAACCTCAATGGCCAGGTCTGCCAGACGTTGGCTGGGTTCTGTAACGGTAAGAGTATCCACCAATTCCCAAAAACTCCGGACTTTTTCAAGGACTTCCGCCGAGAACTCTTCCAGTTTTTGAAGGGCCTCTTTTTCGATTTCCTGCCGCTTTTCTTCAGAGGGACTTTCAGTGTAAACCCTGTTGAGAGGTTCCGTACCGGAAGCACGGAGAATCAGATAACTTCGTTCTCGCGTTTTTTCGTCTTCCAGAATGATTTCTACATTATCGTAGCGAACTCCTCCCAAATAGACGACTTTGAGTCCGGCAATCCTCTTTTGATCTAATTGCTCGGGAGTTAGATTTTCATAGCTATCCAGATAGAAATCGATAAATTTCTCTTTGGCCTTGTCGGTGGCATCGACATCGACCCGGTCGGAGTGAAATTCTCCATATCTTTTCGTGAAATCCTTCCAAAGTTCCTGGATCGACTTCCTCTGCACGGCCATCATCTCCATGATCAACATACAGGCCCAGATTCCATCCTTATCCAGAATATGCCCCCAGGTTGTTAATCCTGAACTCTCCTCCCCTCCAATAATAAAATTATTACGATCCGGCTCCATAACCTCTGCAATGTATTTGATTCCCACCGCAACGACATGGAGCGGAAGTCCAGCCAGATCTTCCTTTTTCCCCACCCGGGTTTGATAAGAGGCACTTCTGGCATAGTTGGGAAGTTCGGTAGGACCGGGTTTGACGATCCGACCTGTAGCTGCCAGGTTTTTGGCCACCTCATCCATCGCCCTGGAAGTTGATTGGGTTCTGACAATCTTGCCCTTATAACCTTTAATACGAACTAAATAGTCTGTCAGCATGGGCAGGATTTGATTGGGTTTGAAAAAAACACCTCCACCATCGACCACGCCGTACCGATCTGAATCTGTATCTACGGCCAATCCCAGGGTTGCGTTTTCTCTTTTGACGGCTTCTATGCAGTCCTGGATGAACGGCGGCTCCGGGCTGGCATAATCCAGGTTGCCCAATTTTCGATCTATTTTTCCATGGATGAGCCTGTGCTCGATTCCTAACTCTCCCAGGATACGGTTCAAATAACTCCGTGAAGCACTATGCATTTCATCGACGATGACCCTTTTGTCTCCGAAGAAATCCCGGATAGCCTGCTTGTTGAGTCCTTTTTCCTCGGAGAGGATCCAGTTACAGTAATCTTCGATGGCATCGAAGGGAATAACCTGTCCGGTTTCCTGGGCTTCATCCAAGTCAACGGGATCAAAGGTTTTTTTCAGAAGCTGGAGAAGATTAGCCCGTGAGCCGATCCAATCGGTCACCGAAGTCGGTGCGGAAGCCCCATTGGGTTTACAATATTTAATTCCATGCCATTCGACGGGATTATGACTGGCAGTACAAATGATAATCCCGGCTATATTTTGTGAACCCAGTTTTTCAGCTCCCCAATAGATCAATACAGGGGTTGGGGTATCGCGATTAGCCAGATGAACTGTAAATCCGTTGGCCAGACAAACCTCTGTAACCCAATGGGCAACCCGGTCGGCATATAAACGACTGTCGTACCCGACCACCAGGGTATTGCTGGGAAACCTCGATTTCTCTTTGATATAATCACAGATGGCCTGGGTTACCCGCTTCGCCTTAAGTTCATCGAAGTCGATCTTCCATCGTCCCCGAACACCTGAAGTCCCAAATCGAGGATATTTCATGGTATAAATCTGCTCTAAAAGCCCCTGCAATTTTGAGTTGGTAATCCGATCGGTAAACTTAAACAAAGTATCTGCCACTTTACCCATCTGGATCACCCGAAAAGGCATCTGTCGCGTTATGGCTTCTTCCAAAAGAGGCATAACTTCTGCTTCAACAAAGGGATGAATGTCACGGAACTCTTCCCGGGCAAAATAAATTTTAAACACCTGAACAACTTCACTTCGCAAAGCCTGCATGCCGGAACAAATCTCCTGATGCTCCGGTTTATCTGAAGTCTCAAACCGCGGAGGTCCGGCTTCCGCAAGCAGGGTGCTTAATACTCCAAATAGCGTATCCAGGGGGAGAGAATCTATCGACTTTTCTTTTAGTTCAACGGCAAGTTTTTGCAGAAGCTGTCGGACGTCTTCAATGGCTTTTTGAATAGCCTCTTTGTCTTCGGACTCGGTAAGTTCGTGTTTTAAAACTCTAAAAGTCGTTCCCAGGGTTGAAAAATCTAAAGATGGGATATTAACCTGCGTTTCCATAGGATTCTGAAGGAGCTAAAAATCAGAACAGCCCGTGGCTTCTGAACTTTAACTCCTTTATTTGAATTCATCAAAAATCATCGCAGCAGCGCCTAATACACCGGCGTCATCTCCCAGATGGGACTCTACAATCTCAACACTATTCCGGGCCAACAGATGAATATTCGATTTAACAGTAGCCACTACGGTCGGTAAAAGAGACCTGCATGAAGTAATCACACCCCCTCCCAAAATAATCATTTCCGGATTAAAGATTGTGGTCAGATTGGCTACTGCGATACTCAGATAGTGTTTGGCTTCATTCCAAAGTTCACAGGCCAGGGGATCTCCTCTTTCCTGGGCTTGATGAAGGATTTCAGGTGTAATTCTCTCCAGTTTATATTCTACCATCTCCGGAACGATGGATTTACGGCCTGAATTAATTTCTCGGATGGTTCTGTTTTTTAAATGGAGTCCTCCACAGTAAAGTTCTAAACATCCTTTATTACCACAATTGCAAAGGAATCCATCCGGTTTAACAATAGTATGGCCAACTTCACCCGCCACATTATCTCGGCCTCGAAGAAGTTTTCCTTCCACAATGATTCCAGAACCTACACCGGAACCTACAAAAATACAAATTAAAGTATTTTTTCCCTTACCGGCTCCGTATTTATATTCTCCCCAGGTCACGACCCGGACATCATTATCCACCAGAATGGGGAAAGACAATCGGGTGGGATTGCTCTTCTGCAAAGCGGAAAAAAGCAGTTCTTTTAAGGGAACATGTTCCCAACCTAGGTTGGGTGCAAAAATGACCTCTCCTGTAACAGGATGCACCTGTCCGGCAGCTCCTATCCCGATTCCGGCCATTTCGTGGATGGAAAGGGAAGTCTCTTCTGTAATCTCTTTAATACCCTCTACGAGGGTATTAATAACATTGTGAACCCCCCTCTGGCTTTCCGTCCAGCGCCTGGTCTTACTCATAATTTCCCCTTGATCATTCACAACGGCCATACGAACACTCGTTGCACCTAAATCAACTCCGATACCAAACATTTATAGAGAAGTGTGGAGATGTGGGAGTGCGGGGGTATGGAGGTAGGGAAGTATGGGAGTATAGGAGTATGAAAAATTTCTCCCACACTTCCACACTTCCATACTTCCATACTTCCACACTCCCATATCTCCACACTTCTTTAGAAAGGTAATCCGATAGTTACATGCCAGGCTCCCGGGCTCTCATCCGGCAATCGATTCAATTTAAACCCATATTCGACCCTCAGAAGCCCAACCGGCGTACTGAATCTAAGACCGGTACCCGCGGTATAGCGTAAGTCCGGCAAATCAAAATTCCGATTCCGTAGCCAGACATTTCCTGCATCGAAGAATAAAACACCTCCCATAAATCTGTAAAGGGGGAATCTTAACTCTCCGTTGAATACTAAATAAGTATCCCCACCGATGGGGCTATCTGCAGTTCCTAAGGGACCAACCATTTGGGGTTCAAACCCTCGAATGGAATTATCTCCACCTGCAAAGAATCTTTCAAAGATGGGAATTTCTGAAGAATCTCCCAGGGGGTCTGCCACCCCTCCCCGTAATGAGAAAGCCAAAATATTTCTCTTCAAGAGAGGAAAGTACCAACTGGTCTGTCCGGTGACTTTAATGAAATCGGTTTGAGAATCCAGGAACCCCAGAGCTAAATCGGTTTGAATAACATGAAAAGAACCCCGCGTGGGATTCAAAAGGTTATTTCGGCTATCTCGATTAATCCGAAAAATTAACCTGCCAACATCTGTAACTCCCCGGTCCAGGGTTGGATCTAGAATCGCATCTTCCCTTACCGAGAGGAGGTCGGACCGGGTAAGATTATAACCCAAATCGGCTCGGGTAATGTCTGAAAAATTATACTCCAGGGCGATTTCTCCACCTCGACGGCGAATATCAAAGCTTGTCATGGTTTCATCCAAATCGTCAAAAAATCTACCTAATAAATCCAGATGGGAATCAAAAAATCGAGGTTGTAAATAATTGATAAAGAACTTAAGGGTCTTAAAGCCGGCGGTCACCTTGAAGCTTCCTCGCCCCCCATAACCCAGAAGATTTCTATCGGAGAACTCGGCCGAGCCACTAAATCCGGTTTCTGTACCATAGCCTAGCGCAAATTCAACGCTTTTTGTTTTGGCTTCCTTTACAGAAAGGACCATATCCTGTATGGGATCCTCGCTATCCGGATTCTGGGGTTCAAATTGGACTTGATTGTAAATTCCAAGTTTCAAAATATTTCGAACGGTTTTGCGGATCTTCTCGGGGTTATAAATCTCTCCTTCATGAATTAAAAGTTCCCGCTCAACCAACCTTTTACGGGTGTCTTCAATCCCTGTAATGGTAATGTCTCCAATGTAATAGGTATCCCCTTCTGTAATCAAGAAGGTTACCGTGGTTTCTGTTCTATCCGGGCTAAACTGTGTACGAGGTTCTACACGGGCCTTTATATGCCCACGTCGGGCATATAAACTTTGGATTGTACTTGCACTGTCCCGAATCCGATCGGGATTAACCGGAGTATCTACTTTAAGAGAGATCTTCTTCAGGAGCTCTTCAGAGGTAAAAAGGGTATTGCCCTGAAATTCAATTCTTTTTACCATAGACCGGACTCCTTCTGAAATAAAAAGGGAGATAAGTAAGCCTTTCTGATCCCGAGTTAATTTAAAAGACTGCACCTGAACATTGGCATTGAGATATCCGTGTTTTATATAGAAATTTTTAATGGTTCTTAAATCTTCCTGAAAGGTAGTGTCGTCATATCTCCCTTTAGAGAAAAGCGATTTCGATTTAGTTCTCATGAGATCTTTCAAGGTCTTGCTCGGAAAAGCCTGATTTCCTTCAAAGGAGATTTCTTGGATCGCAATTTTGTGCCTTTTATTTATCAAAAAAATAATCCGACTACCCTCGGCTCTTGTTTCCTCCGTTCCGATTACCTTAGACTTGCTACCTTCGGTCTCACGCCAGCGTACCTCGGCAAGATAATAACCTTTACTTTTATAATGGTTCCGCACCTCCTCTGCAATCTGTTCCAGTTCGTTGGGATCATAACTCTGGATCCTTTCCATAAATTCCTTTTTCAAAATCTTGTCAGGACGAAGGGTCTTACCATCCTCGATGAATACAACCCTATCACCTTCTATAATTTGCACCGTAAGGTCAATTTTTTGAGGACCAGAAGGTTGATTGGGCGCGGACTCTAAAGTTTTTTTCAACTCACTCACCTTAACCAGGAAATAACCCTCTTTCAAATATAAGTCCCATATACG
This sequence comes from bacterium, assembly GCA_030550175.1. Lineage (GTDB taxonomy): Bacteria > Moduliflexota > Moduliflexia > Moduliflexales > JAUQPW01 > JAUQPW01. Next base: position 16,269 of record JAUQPW010000082.1, on the reverse strand, counting down.
TCGAAATCCCTGCTCGAGTTTGGATTTTTTATAGGTTTCCTCCTCTTTTATACCTAATTCTTGATAAAGTCTTGAAGAATTAAAAACCGTATTACCAACGAAGGTAATCCGACCGATCTGGCTCGGCGATCCCTCCAGGATCTCAAATTCTACCTCGATGGTATGGTTTTTTTTATCGATACGCGTATGAGAAGTTACTTTTGCATGATAATAACCCCGATCTCCATATAACTCCTGGATATGTTCTTGCAGCCTTTGAAGTTTTTCTTTAGAGAATTTATCTCCAGAGGTTAATATCTCTTCGGGAGCTATTTCATCAAGGGATAAAATTTGATTGCCGGAGATTTTAACGGCCGAGACGGTCCATTTGACAACCGGGCAAAAGATGAGTTTTAAATTACCCGGAATATTTCCGGAAGGGGTCTCCTCAACATAAACGTAAACCTGGGAAAAATCTCCGATTTTATAAACTTCTCGAAGGTTCTCCCGTATTTTCTCCGGAGAAAAAAACTCTTCGGGTGAAATAGTTATATGGGAGAGAAGATTTTCTTTTAAAACAGGATCTTCAATACAATCGATCTCAACACTCTGGATACTTTTACCCTGAAAATCTTCACCATAGGCCGGTTCTGGAAGGAGATGAGAATAAGTCCAGGTTAAGATCAAAACAAAAAAGAAGATCATGGTCTTATAGCTTTTACAGGGTGGATTTTCCTATAGAGGATCTCTTCAGTACCAGCTCGGTGTTGAAATGTGATATAAAGGATAGGGACCGCTCCATCTCGGCCTTCCCCGCCTGCGAGGAGGGTTAGGGAGGGGCTGTCTGCTTGAGGGCCTTCAATCAGAATTGGAATAAGTAATATCGATTTTTTCTTATAAAAAGATTCCTGAACGACCTTCAGGAGTAGGTAGGGGCACATAGTAACGGATTCCTCTGGTTAAATGATCCTGTTTAGAACGTGTATGAGTTAATAATTGTAGGCCAGAGACAAAATCTCCCTTGTTTGAAGTGTTTAAACTCCTCTTTTAGAGTTTTATAGCTGGGGGTTATGTTTTATTCTCAGCCCTTTCTTCGCCGGTATCCAGATACAAAATCTTCTCGTCGGCATTATATCCTAACAATTCTGCATATCGACCCCACCTTACGATGGTTTCAAAGAGTTTTTCCGGGTTTTCATTGGGTAAGAGAATGGCCAACATTTCCAGAACGGTTTCTTCTTTAACCGCATGATCCTTTTGGTTATGAAGCATATCCAAAAGGACTTCGAATAAGCGCATTTTTCGTAGTTGCGCATTCAGCATTTTCTTCCGTTCATTGACATCACTTTTTATAAAAGTCCTGCCCAGCTCGGTGAATATGACTCTGTGTTTAGGGGTATCTACAAAATCCAGTTCTTCTGCTGCTTTAGCGAGGGCAATAACGCTTCCAAATTCCTTCCTCAGCTCTACAGCCAGATCGAAAATATCCAGCTCACCACCTTTATCATCCAGAACCTCCAGCAATCCGATAACCTCGCTTACATTAACGTAAGGGAGTGGCGTAATCCGCTGAAAACAACGATTGGTTTCGGTAGAAGCTGCTGCAGAGACAGGAAATTCTTCCAAAACAGGAATTTCATCGGGTATATAGGTATGGGTAATAATCCCATGAATTTTGTCTACCATGGCCTGAAATCCAGGGTCTCGATAGTTCCTGGGAAAAGGAAGGTTATTATTCAGAACCACGCGAACACGACCGGGATTAGTTTCCAGCACGACGATGCGGTGGGCCAGGAAGACCGCCTCACTGATATTATGGGTCACGATCAAAATGCTTTTAAGGTCCGTTTTATGATTAATCCAGAGGTTAAGAACTTCGGACCGGAGAGTCTCGGCCGTCAGAACGTCCAATCCACTGAAGGGTTCATCCATACACAGCAGTTCCGAGTTTGCAACCAATGCCCGGGCAATGCCAACCCGTTGCTTCATGCCACCAGAAAGTTCCTTAGGATAAGCTTCTTCAAATCCTTCAAGGCCCACGGTATCGATGGCTTTGCGAATCCTTTGTATTTTTTCTTCCTCGGGAAGCTCAGACTTATTAGCTCCAATAGCCACATTTTCATATACCGTCAACCAGGGAAAGAGGGCAACACTTTGAAATACCATAGAAACCCCGGGATTAATGCCCGTCATGGGTTTTCCATGATAGAGAACCTGACCCGAGGAAGGCGGCAGAAGTCCTGTTAAAATACGAACAATGGTTGATTTGCCGCATCCAGAAGGCCCGAGAATCGCGAGAATCTCTCCGGAATGAACCTCCAGGTTCACGGCTTCTAAAATTTTAATTTCTTTACCTGTCGGGAGGACAAAGGACCTGTGAACATTTTGAAGTTCTGTAATAACATAGGTTTCGCTCATCACTTTATTCACGAAGGATTCGGAAGGAACAATAAGAAAAACTCTTCGTGACCCTTCGTGGCCCTCTGAGGATTAAATCCTTATTTATTGAGACTATATCTCTCCTCTGCCAATTTGTAAAGTCTTTTCCAAAAAAATCGATTCAGTCCGATGACGGTTGTAGACATGGCCAACAGGCTTGCAGCCAGCAGGGCAAAGTTTCCCTGATCTGTTGCAAGGCTAATGGTAGCTCCCAGTCCGGTCGCGATCAGTGTGGTTCCTTTGTAGCGCACATATTCCGCAACAATACTGGCATTCCAGGCTCCACCTGTAGCGGTCACCCATCCCGTGACCAGATTCGGAAAAATAGCTGGTAAGATAAGCTTTCTCCATTTTTTCCAGCCCTGGAGTTTATAAATAGCGGCTGCTTCCCGCATATCGTAGGGGATAGCCATGGCTCCGGCGATCACGTTGAATAAAATATACCACTGAGTTCCCAAAAGCATCAGTACAATGGCTCCGTATTCAATACCGCCTCCCAGGGCTGTAACCCCCATTAACACCAACGGAAATAACATGGGAGCCGGGAAAGAAGCAATCACCTGAATAACAGGCTGTAAGACTCTGGACCATCGAGGGCTTAGTCCAATGCTAACACCTACGGGAACGGTCCAGAGAGTGCCCAAGGCTACGGCTCCGAAAACCCGAAGAAAGGTTAAAAAGGTTTGTAAGCCGATATTTAACCAGTCCGGGAAGGAAAGGTGGGATAACAGTAAAGAGAGTCTCCAGATTCCATAAACCGTCAAAAAGAGAGAGATACCCAGAATGAACCCTTGAGCCAGCATGAAAAGTCTTTTTTTTATCCTTGAGTCCTGACTTTTTTGCCCGTTTTCTATTAGCCTTTGTTTCCTGCTTTTAACCTGGGACAGCAAAAAGTAAACAAAAGATCGGAAGCGCCGAACCCCCGACAAAAGATGTTTAAAGAGATAAGAATGCCGGTAAAGATCCAGGATGAAAGAGCCCTGGACTTCAGAGGATTCCGTCTCTTCAAACTTAAATTTTTGTGCCCAGGCCACAATCGGTCGCCAGAAAAGCTGATCTACCGCAACAATCATAAGCGCCATGGCTATGATGGCATATATCATGGCAGGAATATCCCCTTCACTGATGGCAACGCTCATGTAGGAGCCGATACCGGGAAGCCTGAAATCCTTATTTTCCAGCACAAAGGATTCGCTTACGGTGAGAAAAAACCATCCACCCGCCATCGACATCATGCTGTTCCAGACTAATCCCATCATAGAGAAAGGAATCTCGAGTTTTAGAATTCGTTCCCACCGACTGAGTTTGTAAATTCTGGAGACTTCTCTTAAATCTGTCGGAATAGACTTAAGTGAGTGATAGAAACTAAAAGCCATATTCCAGACCTGTCCGGTAAAGATCATTAAGATGGTGGCTAATTCAAGTCCTATATTCCTATGTGGAAAGAGAGCTATCAGCCCCAGCACAAGCCCTGGCAAGAAGCCAAGTACCGGAATACTTTGCAAAATATCCAGGAGAGGAATCATAACCGCTTCTGCCCGTCGACTATAGGCGGCGATATAGCCGTATATCAGCGTAAACAGAAGGGAGAATCCATAAGCTGCAAAGCCTCGAAATAAGGAAAAGAGGGTATACGTGGGAAGAGCCCAGGGGCTTAAATCAATTTGAAAGACCGGATGCAGTTCTTCCCGCCATTCCGAAGCAATACCTATTAATCCGTAGACAAGGGCTGCCAGCATGATCAGGAGGACGATATCGACGGTGCTGAAGAGTTGTTTTAATTTGATATGGGGTTTGAAGAGGCTCATGGAAGACTTTTTATTGTGCCATAAATCCACCGTCTACCAATAAGGTATGCCCAGTAACAAAGGAAGCAGCATCTGAACATAACCAGAGAACTGCTTCGGCCACTTCTTCGGGAGATCCTACCCGTCCAAGAGGTATAGTGGCAATCATGCGTTCCCGGCTTTCCGGGTCGTTCAGTCTACTTTCTGTTATGGGTGTACGGATCCAACCCGGACAAACGGCATTAACTCGAATCCCAGACCCGGCGTATTGTAATGCAGCTGATTTGGTAAGTCCTATAACTCCGTGTTTACTGGCAGCATAGATAGGTTTGTGGAGATGCCCAACCAGTCCCATAATAGAAGAAATATTGACAATGACCCCACCGCCCTGCCTGAGCATAGGAGGGATCTCATACTTCATACCTAACCAGACCCCTTTGAGATTAATGTGGATGATATGATCCCAGGTCTCTTCAGAGGCTTCATGAAGGAGCCCCCATTCATTAGCGGTTCCGGCATTATTAACGGCACAATCCAGTCGACCATAGGTTTCAATCGTTTTTCTCACCAGGGTTTCCACGTCGACTGCCCTGGACACATCAGTTTTGACGAAAATGGCCTCACTTCCTATAACTTTAACCTCTTCTATCGTTTCCTGCCCACCTTTCTCATTTAAATCGGCTACAATAACCTTTGCCCCTTCCCGAGCGAATACCAGGGCTGTAGCCCGACCAATTCCCGAGCTCGCCCCGGTTACTAAAGCTATTTTTCCTTCTAATTGTTTTTTCACGTCCTTACCTCCCGGAGACTTTATGGGTCTGATCAAGATACCGATAACTCCTATCAGGTATTACCAGACCCTTCACACTATTTCCATGTGGAGATGTGACCTGACAGGTAGAAGCATTTCTATAGGATTGCCTGGTTGGAGGGCGATCCCATAGGGTCATGACATTAATTGAGTAAGAGTGCTTGGGAACAAAACGGAATTTCTTTAAAGCCTGCAGGCTCCGTGGGAGCCTGTCCTTGAAAGTGTCAAAGGAAGCCGCCCGTTAAGCAGATTATTCCTGCGAAGTTTCCAGGGTTGGGTAGCTACCCAACCCTTACTTCCTTCACTTTTTTACGGTAACAGGAGCTCCGTTGTGTAATTTACTCTGTCCTGAGATGGCCACAACTTCTCCGGGATTGACCCCATGGACGATTTCTACCTCACTGCCGAGGGTTATGCCCTTTTGTACAACCCGTTCAGAGGCTTTATTATCGGCAATGACAAAAACCTTGGTTACTCCGGCAAAGGTAATCAAAGCTTCCTGGGGAACGGTAACCGATTTTTCATCGGTCTTGGTAAGTACCGAAGCCTTTGCAAAAAACCCGGGTTTTAGTTTTTTGTCCGGATTAGGAATGAGGGCTTCAACGGTTACGGCGCGGGTTTCAGGATTGGAGGCAGGACTGATTCGACTTATCTTTCCTCCAAAGGTCTCATTAGGAACCGCATCCACAGAGATCTTGACCTCCTGACCTTCAGTAATCTGGGTAGAGAATCTCTCTGGAATATCTCCCCGGAGTCTTAGCTGGCTGGAATCTACCAGGGTAATCAGGGGAGTCCCGACTTTCACGTACTCTCCAACAGAGACTTTTTTGCTTAAGACCTCCCCACTAATGGGGGCTATCACACTGGTATCCGAGAGCTTTTTTTGCTTCATGGAAAGATCTGCCTTTTTTGCCTCAATGGTTGCTACCAAAACCTTTGCATCCTCCAGGGCAGCATCATAGGTGGCTTTGGCCATCTGGTATTTAGTTTGTGCATCATCTACCTGTTGTTGAGGAACGAGTCGATCTTCCAGGAGTTTGCTTAACCGCTTATAATTCAACTCGGCATTCTCCATATCTGCTCGGGCTTTCTTTACCAAAGCGGTTTTGTTAAGATCGATATTCCCCCTGGTGGAGTCCTCAATTCCTAATTTGGCTAAAGTCTGTCTTAAATCGGCCAGGGCTTTATTCACATCCAGTCTGAACTCCTCATCATTGATCTTAACCAGAAGATCTCCTTTTTTAACCGTATCCCCCAAGTCCACGGTTACCTTCTCGACTCGGCCTTCCACCTGGCTACTAATGGTACTTTCTTCAAAGGCAATCAAAGTCCCAACAAAATCAACGGTTCTCTGAATGGGTCGGGTTTTAACCGGGGCTACCTCCACCTCTATCGCTTGGGGAGCAGGACCCGAAGGTTTTGCAGCGGTCGGTGCAGCTGGCTCTGGACTCTTGGCAGGTTGTTGAGCCGGCTGTTGGGGGGATTGTTGAGCAACCTGTTGGGGGGCCGGAAGGTTATTTTGTGCTGACTGAGGACTCTTCTTCTCGTTGGAAGCCTGAGGCCGCTTGACCAGGTTCATGGGATCTATAAAACCCATATAAGAGGCTATTCCTGCACCGATTAAAACTAAAGCGAGAAGACCCGCCATAAGCTTTATAAATTTGATGACCTTTGACATATCTTCTGATATTCCTCCTGAGGCCTACTAGCTGCACCATTTAAAAATAAACTTAAAATGGTCCGGCTTTTAGCTGTTAAGGAGTCCTTTTCGGTATCTTTGAGAACCCATTGAAAAATGAAAGAATTAATCATTCCGGTCAGAGCATGAGCCAGCTCAAAGGGATCTATTTCCTTAAGCTCTTTATTCTGAATCCCTTCTTGAATAATCTCGGCTACAAAGGATATATAAGAAACATACTTATGATGAACCTTCTCCCCAAACTCATCCTTCATATTCCACTCGAAATGATAACGATCTCGAATGTAAATCTTAAAAAACTCTCGATTCTCTTCAAAGAAGGAAAGGTGAGCATTTATCAACCTGCAGAGTTTGTTAATGCTCCCTTGCTCATGGGAGACTTCAGAGCGAACAAAAGAGAACATCTCCTCGGCTTTTTCCTCCAACATGGCTATATAAAGCGACCTCTTATCTTCAAAAAATTTATAGAGAGTCCCGGTTCCAAATTCTGCAGCTTCAGCTATCTCAGCCATGGTCGTTCCATAAAACCCCTTGGTGGCAAAGAGCCGTTCAGCAGCCTTAAGTATTTCAGCACGCCGGGCTCGAAATTCCCTTTCCTTACGACTGGATAAAACCATGTGGAAACCTCCTCGTTGATCAAATATTCAAAATATGAATGGTTGTTCATAGAATAACAAAAGGTTATTGAGACTGTCAAGGGATTTTTGAGAAGATCACAAACCCGGTGGGAAGAGTTTCTGTTAGGATCTGGATAAGGGTTTTTATTCTGGAGTATCTTTTTTCAGACCCGGCAGGGTTCCCTACGAACTGATAGCGGTTTCTCCGAAATAATCCAGCTCATAACGGCCGCAGCGATACAGAGAAAGGCTGCTCCCAGAAAGAAAAGTCGATAACTTCCTGTTTCATCATGAATAAGACCTCCCATGTAAGATCCCATCGCCGAGCCTATCTGATGACTCAATGAAACCAAACCGATAATGGTACCACCGGATCGACGGCCGAAAAGTGAAGTGGAAAGTGCGGTTGTGGGAGGTACAGTAGCAAAATCTACTATACCAAAGGTCACGGCAAAAACGAAAAGCATCCACGGCTCTCGAACAAGGAGAAGAAGAATTAATGTCAAAGCACGACCGGCGTATACTCCTCCCAGAACCCACTTATGCCCCCATTTATCCGAGATGGCCCCCACAAAAAGAGTCCCTAACACATTAAAGATGCTGAGAACTCCAAAGGCGGTAGCCGCTGTGACCGTATCAATATGAAGATCCTCAGCGTAAGGAATCAAATGGGGATCAATAAGCCCGGCCGTAGTAACTCCGCAAATCCAAAAACTACCTGCAAGCCACCAAAAGTTTTTTTGTCGAATAATTTCAGATAGAAGTTGGGGTTGATCCACTTCCATCCCCTGTATTACCTGGATTTCTGGATTTTCAGGAGGATCGTCCTTGAAAAGGAAGAACATAATCGGGATAACCACAGTCAGTACCCCTATTCCACTCCAGATAAAGGTCGTACGCCAACCGACTCTCTGCATAACCTCTACGATGAGCCTGAGTGCCAGTTGGCCTGCTGCAGCTCCGGCCATAACCATGGCAACTGCCAAGGCTTTTCTCCGCCTGATCCAGCGATTAATTGCTACTCCGGCAGTTACATTGGTGGTTCCGGCTACCGACATCATAAGGGCAATTCCAAAGACCAGATAAACCTGCCAGAGACTTTGTACAAATCCCATCATAACCGAAGAGAATCCCAGGAGTAAAAGGCTACCCAGATAGATCCAACGGGGACCATAACGGTCGGCCCAACGCCCTACAAACGGCTGGGCTAAACCAAAAGCCAGAAAGCCAAAAGAGGCCGTTAAACTCATAGCTGCCCGGTCCCAACCGAATTCATTTCCCCAGGGTTTAAATAAAAGACCAATGGTGGATCGAATCGCCATGGCTACAGCCGAAGTCAAAAATGCTAAAGCTACGATTACCCAGGCATAGGGTAACTCACCTTTTTGAGGAATACCCGTAGAACTCCCTGCCTGGAAAGAAAGATTTCTTTTCATGGAAACTCTTGACCTCCCCTCTTTTACCGCTAAAACTACCTCTTAAGATTCTCGACAAATCTTATCCGGACTATTAGATTTTGTTTAGGCTGGAAATGTCTTTTAACGTAGTTCCCTTATTTGAGAAGAATCAAGGTTTTTCCCGAAAAACTATCTGACCTGCTTTATTTCCCAACATCAAAAGCAGGGGCGATGAGAAATTCTGATGAGATTTACAGATATTTGAGAACTTTAAGAAAGGAACATCCACCATGGGAATTTCACGACGAGCCGTTCAGGTACCTCCATCCAGTATCCGAGAAATATATGATTTATCCTCGAAAATGGAAGGCGTGTATCGACTCTTCCTGGGAGAATCCAATATTGGAACCCCGGATTTTATCAAAAAAGCTGCAAAAAAAGCCCTGGATGAAGATTATGTTTTTTATACCGCCAATGCCGGATATTTAGATCTTCGACAGACCTTATCGGAAAAAATTCGGGAATGGCATCAGGTTTACTATGATCCTCAAACTGAAATTGCCATCACGGCAGGGGGGGTGATGGGAATTCACCTGGCTATTTATACGGCCATTGACCCCGGCGAGAAAGCCATTCTGATATCCCCGGCCTGGCCTAATTTTAAAGCTGTGATCGAAATGGTAGGGGCAATCCCTGTAGAAGTTCCCCTCACCCAACTAAACCGACGCTATTCTTTAGATTTTGATAGAATCTTAGAAGCCATCGATAATAAAACCAAGCTGATCGTCTGTAACAGCCCTTCTAATCCTACAGGCTGGGTGGCGACGCTGGAGGAGAAAGAAAAACTTTATCAGATCGCCGTCACACATGGTTTAACCCTGGTTTTTGATGAAGTCTACGAGCACCTTGTCTTTACCGGTAAAAGGCCGGTTCCTTCCATAGCAAAGGTTGTATCCGAGCCTTCTGAAAACCTTATTATCCTGAATAGCCTCTCCAAAACCTATTCCATGACCGGTTGGCGGCTCGGTTATGTATTGAGCCACCATAAGGTTATTTCCCAAATTTCCAAGCTTCAAGAATTTACCGTCTCCCATGCGACAAGCATCGCCCAACGGGCGGCCATTACAGCCCTCCGTGAAGGGGAAGGGTTCATTCAGCAAAGTGTGGAAATTTATCGTAAAAATCGAGACCTGGTTTTCCGGCGTCTGGCCGATATGGAGAACGTAGATATTATAATCCCGGAGGGAGCTTTCTATGCCTTTCCCAGAATCAGGGGTATGAGTGACTCTTTGGAATTTTGTAAAAAACTACTTCTGACTAAGAAAGTAGGTCTTGCGCCTGGCTCGGCTTTTGGAGAAGGGGGAGAAGGGCACGTTAGAATTTGCTTTGCAGCCGAGGAAAGCCTGCTGAAACCGGCCCTGGATAAATTTGAAGAGTTTCTGAAAGAAACATTAAAATAAAAGTCCAGGGCCTCTCAGAAAAAGAAAATTCCACGGATAGTTTTAAGGCTTGATGAGGTTTTTAGACCGCCTCATTAAGCCCAATACAAACCTGCCTTAATCCTGTAAAAACTCACTGGATCCTTTATTCCGGAGGATCATACCGGTTCTGATGGAATAGCCCGTATTAACCCTTCTTAAGGGTGACCAACCCGGTGTTCCTACAGCGGATTATCCTTCAGAGGGGTATTTTTTGCCCCTCTTTTAACAGGGACGCAAGGAGGAAAGGGACTCCCAGGATCTGAGAGAAAAACCCAGAAACAGGGAAGATCATCCAAAGTCTCTCCCAAGGAGAGGAAGTTGAGAACAGATTTTGAATATACTGAGATTATGTTTAAGATTATGTTTAAATTTAGTATTACTAATGAAGATACGTGTTAAATTTACTGATAACCGGGTCATCAACCAGGAGGTTTAAGGTTATGAGACGAAATGTTTTAGAATTACTAAGTATCAAGAAATGTTGTGATGAACTGGCCTTTGCCGTTCAGTGTCAATATTTTATCATCTCACCGGATGTGGATTATCCACTTGGAAAGCTTTCCTTGAAAAGTGAAAAACCGGGAGCCCCCTATGTAGGAATTTCCCATTGCCCCTGGTGTGGAGCTGAAATCCAAAGTGAGGAATAGCAGTTTATGGGTGGTAAGAGATTATAAAAGAAAGTTGAAAAGTGTTACGTTGAAGAAGCAGATAAATCCAGGGAGGTAGGGGTGGGGTAATAATTAACCTCTTTTTCCGTTCTTCAACCCGTTTTTCTACACGTTTTTGAGAGAAATTCCTATCCTGTTTCTCCTTCTTTACTTCCAGAATCACCGGAATTACCGGTTTTTTTATCCATTCTTTATGACTTTATGAAAGGTTGTCTGATAAGATAAGGGCAACCCCCTACGCATCAAGCTAAGAAGGGGGAAAGCCTTATTTTCGGCTTGAACACCCCTCTTACTCTGAAAAAAGATGGATAGCGGGAGATTTCTTACTATAGGGAAGAAAAATAGGTTGCAGAATTTACTCTCTACAGTCATATTAACCGAGAAGGGAGGGAAATGATGAGGCATGAAAAAATTGCTCCTCAGTTAATGGTTGCACTGGAGAATTACCAGGAAGAAGGACGGGCAGGATTGATTCGGCATATGCGTTCCCTGGGTGTTATTCCATCTGTAGGTAGCCCGAAACCAGCCCGTGCAGTAGTGTTTATTCACTGTGAAGAGCAGGCACGACTGGATAGCCTGGCCCAGTATGGTATTCGGGTTAACCAGCCCAGGGGTAGGATACGGACGGCGTTTTTGCCCATAGAGAGTATAGGGCCCTTATCAGACGATCCCGCCGTAGAGCGTATCATCTCCTCCCACTATTTGCGATTACGGATGGATGTGGCTCCTGGTAAGGTCCACATCCCGGAGTTTCGGCGTAACAGTCGATTGAGTGGAAAAGGCGTGATTATCGGGATCGTAGATACTGGTATTGACCCTAATCATCCCGTCTTCCTGGGACGAATTCTGCGTATCTGGGATCAGACCTTAACTGGTCCCGGGGTCGCAGAGGGAGGGTATGGCCTTGAATTAATCGGAGCTCAACTTACGGCGTCTCGGGATCGAGAGGGGCATGGAACCCACGTTGCCGGAATTGCTGCCGGGTTTGATCCTGTTTTTGGGGGTATAGCCCCGGGAGCAGACCTGGTGATTGTTAAATCGGACCTGCAGGACGCTCATATTGCCGATGGAATCCGATATATCTTTCGAATAGCCCATGATCTCGGGCGGGCAGCAGTGGTCAATTTGAGTCTGGGGGGACATTATGACGCCCACGATGGCAGCGACTCGTTATCCCAAATTATTGATATGGAGTCCGGAGAGGGGCGTATTGTGTGTTGTGCCGCAGGTAATGAAGGAAATGACAATATCCACGCCCAAGGTATAATCCCTGCAGGAGCTCTGCGCACCATCCGCTTTCGGATTCCAACGGGTATGGTTCACTTGGCGGCCCTGAATGGTTGGTATCCGGGGGTAAATTCCCTGGAGGTTTCTATAAGAACCCCCGGAAAGTTTGTAACTCCTTTCCAGGGAGTTATCTCTTCAGGATCCTATGTAAGGACGTATACTCTACCAGATGCAAGGATACGGATAGCCACCCCAGGTCCCGATCCGGCCAACGGTGACCATAACTTCTTTATCGAGATGGGTGCTCCACCCGGCCTTCCGGTCAGGGGAGGCACCTGGCAGTTACGGGTTCGTAATATTTCGGCAACCGACGCCCGACTAGATATATGGACCCTGGATGATCAGATTTCTCCGGAGGTGGTTTTTACCGGAGCAAGTGTCAAAGACTCGATGAAAATAGGTTCTCCGGGCGCGGCTGCCGGTGCCATAACGGTTGCCTCGTATACCACAAAAGTCCAATGGACGGATATCGATGGTCATGTTCGGACGGTGGGACTGGTTTTAGATGATATCTCGGACTTCAGTAGCGAAGGTCCTCTTCGCAATGGAAAACAGAAACCCGATGTGACGGCACCGGGAGCCATGATTGTTTCTTGCCTTTCTGCGGATTCTCAACCCTCCCGAGCGGAAATGGTGAATCCGAGCTTCCTAGCCATGGCAGGTACCAGTATGGCAACACCCTTTATAGCCGGAATTGTTGCCTTACTTTTAGAGCGTGATCCCAAACTAGGTCCCCAGGATATCAAAACTCTACTTCGTGCCCATAGTTTAATCCCGGGACAATCGGCAGGGACCTTCGATCCTAAATGGGGATTTGGATTGATTGACGCCTTGGGTCTATAAGCCGGGAGGTGGAATAGATCCCGGCACAAAGCCTGAAGAAAACAGGTTATGACGGATTATAAGAAATTAGATGCAGCTCTCGCTACGGCGTTAGAAAGTGCTCAAGATTCTGAGGCACCCCTTTTCTCCGTCTTCATCCACACAGAACCTACTTCCGATAAGGCTAAAGTTGCGTTCTTAGAAAAATTAGGAGTGAATATTGGTTCCGGTGAACAGCTTATATTTACCGGAACCCTTTCGGCGCATGCCGTTCGAGAATTATCCGAACAACCCTGGGTTCGATATCTTAAACTTTCCAGAAAGCTTCGGCTCTTGAACGATCCGAAGTAAAGGTTCTGAGGGGCGGGGATCCTAAAATTAAAGGCAGGAACCGGACCAAAGAGGGAAGTCTGGTCCTGGACTCCTGGTGGGAGAACTAGGAGCTTTTAAAGAAGAGAACCCCTAAAGGAGGTAGCGTCAGAGACAGCGCGTAGGGTCTCCCAAAGACCATGTGGGGAATTGCTTCTACACCACCGGCATTTCCGACCCCACTCCCACCGTAAAAATCTGCATCGCTGTTAAGCATTTCTTTCCAAAAGCCACCCCGTGGAACCCCTATCAGATAATTCTGTCTGGGAACAGGGGTGAAGTTGCATACCACCAGAATCAAATCGGAGGTGGTTTTGCCTTTTCTCAGGAAACTGATAATGCTGTGCTCCCAATCATGGAAATCGATCCATTCAAAGCCTTCCATTCGGAAATCCAACTCATATAAGGCAGGTTCGGTGCGGTAGAAGTGGTTCAAATCCTGAACCCACTTTTGAACCCCTCGATGGAAAGGATAGTCCAGAACATGCCATTCGATACTCTCTTCGTGATTCCACTCTGGCCACTGTCCTATCTCTCCACCCATAAAAAGGAGTTTTTTTCCGGGATGACCGTACATATAACCGAATAGAAGCCTGAGATTGGCATTCTTCTGCCATTCGTCCCCTGGCATTTTTCCAATTAATGAGCCTTTACCATGAACGACTTCATCATGGGACAGAGGGAGTACAAAGTTTTCCGAAAAAGCATACCAGATACTAAAGGTTAACTGGTTATGGTGATATTTCCGGAAAATGGGATCGGTTGACATGTATTTCAGGGTATCGTGCATCCATCCCATGTTCCATTTCATTCCAAAGCCGAGGCCTCCGATATAAACCGGTTTCGAAACCATAGGCCAGGCTGTAGATTCTTCTGCGATGGTCTGCACATCAGGGTATTCCCCATAGACCATTTCATTGAATCTCTTTAGAAAGCTTATGGCTTCTAAATTTTCCCGCCCACCGAATACATTGGGTATCCACTCCCCCTCTTTTCGAGAATAATCCAGATAGAGCATAGAGGCCACGGCGTCGACCCGGAGACCGTCGATATGATATTTATCCAGCCAGAAAAGGGCACTACTGATCAGAAAGGCGCGTACTTCGTTTCGGCCATGGTTAAAGATGTAACTGTTCCAATCCGGGTGGTAACCTTTCTTAGGGTCCGCATGTTCGTAAAGATGAGTGCCGTCAAAATAAACTAATCCATGCTCATCGGATGGAAAGTGAGAAGGAACCCAGTCCAAAATGACTCCGATTCCATTTTGATGAAGATAATCGATCAGGTACATGAAATCCTGAGGGGTTCCATATCGGCTGGTAGGTGCAAAGTATCCTACCGTTTGATACCCCCAGGAACCGTAAAAAGGATGCTCCATAATCGGTAGAAATTCCACATGGGTAAAACCCATTTCCCGGACATAATCTGCCAGGTAAGGAGCTATTTCCCTATACGTGAGGAATCTATTCCCTTCTTCAGGTACCCGCCGCCATGAGCCCAAATGAACTTCATAAATGGCCCAGGGAGCTTCCAGAGCGTTTGCTTTATACCTGTTTTCCATCCAATTCTTATCGGCCCATTCATAGCTGAGATCCCAGACCATGGAGGCTGTTTTGGGAGGAGTTTCCCAACGAAAAGCAAAAGGATCCCCTTTATCTACTCTGTAGAGATTGTATCGAGAGATAATATGGTATTTGTAAAGGGTTCCCGGACCGATACCTGCAATAAATCCTTCCCAGATACCCGATTCATCTTCCCTTATCTTGAGGGGATGGGATTCTCGGTTCCATCCGTTAAAGTCTCCTATCACCGACACATATTCGGCATTGGGAGCCCAGACTGCAAAGTAGGTCCCCTGGACACCTTCCAGGGTCGTGACATGGGAACCTAGTTTATTATAAAGTCTGAAGTGGCTCCCTTGTTTGAAGAGGTAAATATCATGACTTGTAAGAAAACTCACACATTTTAAGGCCAAAGGGCAAAAGCGAAAGGAAAAATAACCTCTATTTCCTTCGCCTTTGCCCTTTAGTCTCTTATTTTTTTCTATTTAACCCGGTTTAAAATAGGTTTCCCTTCCACAAATCGAACCATGTTGGCAAAAGCCGCCTGAATTTTGGTTTTAAATCCATCGATGGTTCCGGCTGCAATGTGGGGGGTGAGAACGACATTATCGAGTTTGAACAGGGGATTATGGGGATCCGGAGGTTCTTGATAGAAAACATCCAGTGCAGCTCCGGCAATAGACCTGTTTTTTAAAGCTTCATAAAGGGCGGATTCATCCCCCACCTGACCCCGACAGGTGTTGATGAGCACAGCCGATTTCTTCATTAATTTAAGCTGATCCCGTCCAATGAGGTGACGGGTTTCTTCACTCAGGAGTACGTGAAGGGATACAATATCCGAAGTCGATAGGAGTTCTTCAAAGGAACAATACCGGGCCTGTAACTCCTGCTCTTCCTCGGTGTTTAATCGAATGTATTTATCGTGGTAAAGGATATTTACTCCAAAATTTTTTGCGCGGAAAGCAACGGCCCGACCGATCCGTCCCATTCCTACAATCCCCAAGGTCTTACCGTACAAATCAAAGGACTGCATCCGCAATCCCCATTGGAGCCATTTTCCCTCCAACACGGATTGATGGGCTATGGGAAGCCTTCTATAAAGAGCCAAAATCAGGAGAATGGTATGCTCAGCGACCGGTATGGCTGTTCCCTCCGGAGTTATTCCTACCACAACTCCTGCTTCCGCCGCCGCGGCTAAATCAATCTTTTCATAGCCTACCCCTTGATGTTGAATCATCTTTAAACGGGGTGCCGCCTGGATATGGGCCCTGGTTATCGCCGAATCGGCTACCAGAATAAAATCTGCTTCCTTGAGTTTCTCTAATCGTTCGGATCCATCTCCCCGATCCAG
>JAUQPW010000081.1 GCA_030550175.1 bacterium | reverse complement strand
AAGGAGGCAACAATGGCTACAGTTACTTTTAAAGGAAATCCGGTTACGTTAGTTGGTAATGAAGTAAAAGTCGGTCAAACGGCTCCAGATTTTAAAGTCCAGAAAACGGATCTGACTGATTATACGTTGAATAGCTCTGTTGGTAAAACCCGGATCATTGCATCGGTTCCCTCATTGGATACACCGGTTTGTGATATGGAAACCAAACGGTTCAATGAAGAAGCAGCCAAGCTACCTAATGTAGAAGTTGTTTGTGTGAGTATGGATTTACCCTTCGCTCAAAAACGCTGGTGTGGGGCAGCGAATGTCGATAAAGTTATTACTGTCAGCGATCATCGGGAAGCATCCTTTGGTAAGAACTATGGCGTTTTAATTAGTGGGGGACCACTGGATCGTTTACTGGCACGGGCTGTTTTTGTAATCGGTCCCGATAACAAGGTTAAGCATGTGGAGTACGTAAAGGATATCACCGAGCAGCCTAATTATGAAGCGGTTCTGGCAGCAGCCAGGTAATTCCCCTGCTAAATTCAGTTTACACCCACATCTTCCCTTGATACCGTATAGATGCACACGGAAAATACCTGTTCTCTAGAAGCAAAATGCAAGAAGCTTCTAGAGAACATTCCGGTTGTAAACAAAACCTTAATTATTCCGGGGGGATGGTTTTTGAATCCTTCCGACCCGGGATGGGATTATCGGCCAGGATAAAATGGTCCATCTTTCTGGACTTGTTAGATTTGTACACGATTCCACACTGTTTTCTTAGAAATTTGCATTTATTTTGAATTATTCCCCTTTAAGGAAGGTCGGGTATGATGAATTCAAAGGGAAAAGAATCCAGGATTCCGGATATAATTTGTGAGGCCGGGGATTTGGACCTGGAAAGTGGGCTTTCGGTTTTGCTAAGGCGGTATTTAGATGCCATGAATCCGGGAGAGATTTTAGTGGTACGGTCACAGAATCCGATTGTGGAGCACGAAATAGGTCCCTGGTGTCGCTGGATGGGGCATAATCTATGTGGAAGCCAGAAGATTGGATCGTATAGCGAGTATTGGATTCAAAGAGGAACGGCGACCACCTTAAACATAACCGAGAAACCTGACTGGGATCTTCATCCGAGGCGACAAAAAAATGGAAGCATCTCCATGGAAGATTGGAGGGTGGGTCGATTGGCCTTTGTACCCGAAGAAGCCTCGCAAACCGTCGGATTTGCTCCACGAGGAGCCGTTCGAGAAGAAGGTTTTCCAGGATATGATTTTCGGATCAACAGAAAGGAAGAAGTCTGGAGCGAAGAGGTCGCTGCGTTATATGAACATGCCGCTCAAAATCAATGGAGTGCCGCAAAGGATATTCCCTGGGGAGATCTCAAGCCGCTTCCAGAGCTTTTAGAACGGGCTGTTTGTCAGTTGATGACCTTTCTGGTCGAAAATGAGTATTCGGCCCTTTACGTTCCCGGCAAATTTATATCCCGGATTAATCCCCAATTCACCGAGGTGGTATTATTCTTAGGCACCCAACTGGCTGATGAAGCTCGCCATATTGAGGTTTTTACGAAACGTGCTCTGGCTAATGGGGGTGGATTACAATATTCGGCGACTTCTACTCAAATGTCTCTTAAAACCCTCTATGATCAGGAGAATTTCACCACAGCTTCTTTTCTTTTAAGCGTATTAGGAGAAGGTACCTTTTTAGATCTTCTCTGGTTTATCGAGACCTATGCGCCTGACCCGGTGACAGCCGAGATCCTGAGACGAGCCCGCCAGGATGAAAGCCGCCATGTCCGTTTTGGAATCACCCACCTGAAATTTTACCTTCAGCGAGATACCACCCATTCTCAAAAGCTCCTGCAAGCAGTGCAGGATCGGGCCGATTATATGAGATCCGTATCCGGTGTTAATCCCCTCGTACAGGATGCGTTGGTATTCCTGGCCGGAGGTGGAGGGAGTCCTGAGCAAATTCGAACAGGTATGCAATATGTCCACCGGCTTTATCAACGTATGCACAAAAACCGAATCCACCGACTTCAATCTATCGGATTACCCCTTGATCAGGCTGAGAAGATATCCTTGCTACATACTCCCAATTTTATGTAACTAAAGAATTTAGACCCTCACCCCTCTTCCCTCTCCCAAAGCCTTGGGAGAGGGGGAACAAAGAGAAGAAATTTTAACATCTTATTTTCTCTTCTCTCCCACGCCATGGAAGAAGGACTGGAAGTGAGGGCGAGCAGTTACCATGAAAAAGTCCCTGTCTATCCGGCTGGTGGATCTCGCTTTGTTATTGGTCGTAGCCATCTGGTCTAATAGTTTTATTGTGGTAAAGATGGTTCTCCCTCAGTTTAACCCTTTCGCTTTCCTCTTTGCCCGAATCCTTTTTAACACCCTGTTGGGGATAATAATTCTATGGTTGAAGGAGCGGAATTTTCATACCTACCCAAAAGATCTTCCCTATTTCATGATTTCCGGGCTTTTTGGATTTACCTTTTATCAACTGGGTTATATTTTAGGATTAAGCCGGACAACCGCCTTTTCCTCGGCTGTACTCAATTGTACCATGCCTCTTTTCTCTCTGTTGATTTTGACGCTCTTTCGACTGGAGCGAATCAATTTTTACCAATGGACGGGTACCCTGTTAGGTTTTATAGGGGTTGTGTGGTTCGTCTCCGAGAAAATGGAAGGAGTCCGGTTTACAAAGGCAGGATGGGGAGATCTTCTGACGATTGGAGCTGCATTTTCTTTCTCCATCTACAGTATTTTGAATAAATCCCTGATTACCCGGTATTCCTCAACTAAAATCATGACCTATACCTTATTCTTCGGAACCGGATTTTTAGCTCCTATCTGTTTGATTCCTACCCTGAAGCAGAACTGGTTGGAAGTCTCCTTGTACGGATGGATAGGTCTGGTATATTCGGCAGTATTTCCTTCTTACGTGGCCTATTCCATCTGGAATTGGGCTATTGCTCGTCAAGGGGTTGCCCGAACTTCCCTCTTTACCTTTCTCGTTCCACCTCTCAGTGGGATACTTTCTGCCTGGTTTTTGGATGAAACCTTTAGCACGGCCAAACTGGCTGGATTCGGGTTGATTCTGGGAGGTTTAATCTTAACCCGTATTTCTTCGGATAAATAAAGGGTAGGGAACCAAAATCAAAGTGCTTGATAAGTTTATTATTATACCCTTCCCACAGGATAACCTCCTACGGAGATGGCGGTTTAACTTTTGACTTCAGACTCCTGAATCCTTCCGGACTCTTCTGACCCTTTAGGAAAATAAAGCGATTCTGGAGTTTTCTATGAATTTTTCTCCTTACCTGTAAATCCAACCAATTCTTTTATTCGTATTTCCTTTAGAACCGTACCAATTTCATATTGAAAAGAGTTACCGATGGAAGGATATGTTCCTGCATACCCTTACAAGGATTTGAATTTCAATATGAAAAGGGATGGTATGAGACTGCGTTGTAGTTGTAATTGAACCAATATTGGTTAGTTCCCCTAAAGTTAACCAGGAGGATTCTATATGAAAGTAACCAGAAGAACGTCTAAATTTTTTGCGGTATTATTAATAATCTTGCTTCTTGTTCCCAGCGGGACGAGTCCTAAAGCTGCCAGCCATCGAGAGGCCCCTCTGATCACACAGGATCCTACGGCGGATAATACCGACACCTATGCCTTTGTAAGTCCAGAAGATCCTACTAAGCTAGTCATTCTCGCCAACTATATTCCCTTTGAAGCTCCAGCAGGAGGACCTAATTTTTATAACTTCTCGGATCAGGTAACTTACGATATACACATCGTAAACGATTTCAGTGATGGGGATGCCACCGAAGATCTTACCTTTCGGTTTAATTTTAAAACTGTTATCTCAAATCCGTTCACCTTTCTTTACAACTTCGGTCCATTGACGGGGCTTAATCCTAACCCGAATCAGAATATCTATCAGACCTATACCATAACCGGCATTGCCGGACCAACCAATAAACCCAAGGCCCAGGTATTATTAACTCCCTTTCCGTTGACCGTTCCTCCTAATTATGTAGGTATCAACTCTGTACCGGATCCTGACATTACCAACTTTTTTGGGATCGGATCTATCCCCTTGCCTCCTCAGGTTGGAGGTGGAACCCTGAGCGTCTTTGCTGGTCAACGTGAGGAAGGTTTCTATGCCGACCTGGGGGCCATTTTCGATCTTCTGCAACTCAGGACTGTAACCGGAGCTAATGGAGGAAGAGGAGTGGATGCCCTGGCAGGCCTCAATGTCCACACGATTGCCCTGGAGCTCCCTATTACGGCGGTGACCAAGAATCATCTGTTACCTACTGGTCCCAATGATCCCAACGCCATCATTGGTGTTTATGCTTCTGCCAGTCGAAAGGTGGGTAATCAGCTTCAACAAGTTTCCCGTCTGGCAAATCCCCTGGTCAATGAGGTCATTATTCCAGCATCTCTCAAGGATCAATGGAATACCAGTAATCCGAATAATGAGAGCCAGTTCCTTTTCTTCTATCAATTTCCTGAAGTGGCTACGCTGTTAAGCCAGTTGTTTGGCGTGAATGTACCTCCGGCACCTCGGGATGATATTGTGCAAGCCCTCTTAACTGGAGTACCCGGATTGAACTGTCCGAATACTTCACCGACCTGTAGTGGTGCACCTATCGCCGATTTACTAAGAGTGAATTTAGCCATACCTCCTAAAAAACCCGGAGATGCTGGGTTCAGCAGATTAGGAGTGATCGATGGAGATATCTCTGGATTTCCCAACGGGCGGCGTGTTTACGACGATGTGGTAGATATCGCCCTCCGGGTCATGGCCGGTGTCCTGGTTCCGGGTTTCAACATAGCCCCGAATAACGCTCTGAGTGATGGAGTGGACGGTAACGATAAGGCTTTCTTGAACGGTTTTCCCTTCCTGCCAACACCTTATAATGGTTATATTCAATCTGCAGGAATTCGATCGGTCTCCGAAACAGTACCTGAATTTCGCTATCTGGTCGTGCTAAACGGTGCCAATGAAGTACCACCGGTTCCCACAACCGCCAGTGGTGCAACCACATTTAGTCAGAAGGATAATACCGTTAATTTTAAAATTGTCCTCTCTAATATTTCAGGTGTAACGGCTGCTCATATTCACTCCGGTGCGGCAGGGGTCAATGGGCCTATTCGGGTGAACTTATATACGGGACCGACCACAGGAGCCATCAATGGTACTCTGGTTGAAGGTACCTTCACCCCGGCAGATGTTAATGGAATCAGTTATAATGATCTGATCAACGAGATGAAAAACGGAACGGCTTATGTGAATATTCACACCATTACCAATCCTAATGGCGAGCTCCGGGGTCAGGTTCAACTACAATAGAAGAAATTATTAAGGGGTAGGGCGGAGAAGTCTCCGTCCCTCCCATTAGTTTAGCCATCGTCGGTTCCAAGAAACGTCCCAGATCATCTTCCAAACTGGCGAAATTATTTATGATATCTCGAAAGAGTGTTTTAATCTTTATCCTGATTCATTTCTTACTCTTAACCGGTAGAATAGCCCGGGTGGAATCTGAAGATGTCCTGAAGGGAAAATCCAGGGTAGATATCCAGATTCAGCTTTACCAGGAAAAAATTTCTCAAGATCCCCAAAATATCCACAACTACTATGCACTGGCGACCAATTATATACGAAAGGCGCGGGAAACAGGGGATATCACTTACTATCTTCTGGCGGAAACAACCCTTCAAAGGGCCCTGGAAATTAAGAAAGATGACTACGAAGCCCTCAAATACCTGGCAACGATTTACCTGTCAAAACATCAATTCCAGGAGGCCCTGACTTTAGCCGGGAAGCTCAATGAAATGCACCCTGAGGATTATCTCAACTACGGAACCCTGGGGGATGCCCTGGTGGAACTGGGGGAATATGATAAAGCCGACGAGGTGGTTCAAAAGATGCTAAAACTCAAACCCGGGCTGGTTTCTTATAGTCGGGCCTCTTATCTACGTGAACTGCGAGGGGATGTAGAAGGCGCTATCCAATGGATGGAGCTGGCCGTTCGTACGGCGAATCCTCGGGAAACAGAAGCCATTGCCTGGTGTTTAACCCAATTGGGAAATTTACACTTTAATAGAGGGGATCTTGCCAAAGCCGAGACGCAATATATAAAAGCTCTGGCTATGTTCCCAAGATACCATTATGCCCTGGCCGGAAGAGGAAGTATCGAGGCGGCTAAAAAAAATTATCTGCAGGCCGTTGATTGGTATAAGCAGGCGATTCAGATTATTCCTCTCCCCGAGTTCATTATAGCCCTGGGAGATGTCTATCAAAAAATAGGAGACTCCCACGAAGCCAAAAAACAATACGATCTGGTGGAGTATATTGGGCTATTAAATAAAGTTAATAAGGTGGTCTACAATCGAGACCTGGCCCTTTTTTATGCCGATCATGACATTAAACTTACCGAGGCATTAGAACTTGCCCAAAAAGAACTGGAGTTTCGGAAAGATAACATCTATACCCAGGATACCCTGGCCTGGGCCTATTATAAGAACCAACAGTTTCAGGAAGCCCTTAAAGCTTCAAAACTATCTCTTCGGCTGGGAACCCAAGATGCACGCCTCTTTTTCCATGCTGGAATGATCTATTATAAATTGGGTGAAAAAGATAAAGCAGCGGAGTACCTGAACAAGGCCCTATCTATAAATCCTTATTTCCACATTCTCTATGCAGAGGTGGCCGAGAAAACCCTGGAAGAGATAAAGAGCCGTTGAGGAAGAAACAAAAACCGGGCTAATTACCACCTTGGGAGGAAAAAATACATGATGGAACAGGATGGTTTTCGTATAGGAGAGATAAAAGGTAAAAATAACACAGGACTGGCTAATTTAGAAATCATGAAGAAAACCCAGAAGGTCCTCCTACCTGTTACCTGCTGTTTCTTATACCTTTCCAGATTGATAGAGAACCGGTTATTGCCGACGAGGATCTTCTTAGAGTATGCTCTCCAGCTTGAAAAGGTATTACTGCTGGCTTCCTGCCTGTTGATGGTTGCCTCCTTTTTTCTGCCTTCCCCGACTTCTGCCCATCCCATGGGCAATTTCTCCATCAGTCATTATTCAAGGATTAAAGTTGAACCCGGGGCTATTCGGCTCCGATACATCATCGATATGGCAGAAATTCCGACATTCCAGGAGATCACGGAGATGGATACCGACGGGGATAAGAATCCCTCACCTTCAGAGAGTCAGAGATATTTATCTCAGAAAGTAGAAGACTTTAAAAAAGGATTAACCTTAACACTTAACAAGCAGGTTCTTGATCTACAGGTAGAATCCAGCGCAATAACCTTTCCACCCGGGGCCGGGAACCTTCCTACTTTGAAGATTTATGTAGATTATCTTGCCCCTGTGAATGAAACCTATCTATCGAATCTGAATCAGGTTTTTTATCAAGACAATAATTTTTTAGGAAGAGCCGGCTGGAAGGAAATCCTCGTAACCGGATCGGAGGGCACTTCTATCCAAAACGCTTCGGTCCCTTCTGTAGATCGAAGTAACGAGCTTTCGAATTATCCTACCGATATTCTTTCAAGTCCACCTCAGGATCTAGTGGCAAGCTTTTCATTCTCCGAAGTTCAAACCTCTAAGATTTTAAAAACCCCAGAAGTCTCAGGGAAAGAGCAAACCTCCGAGATTTCTAAAACTTCTGAAGTCTCGTTCAGGAATTCTAAAAGATTTGCAGACATCAGGAATTCTAAAAGATTTGCAGATGGATTTACAGAGCTTATATCTACCCGGGATTTAACTTTTCAAGCTCTCCTTATTTTGTTGGCGACTGCGTTTGGTTTAGGGGCCTTCCATGCTTTATCCCCCGGTCATGGCAAGACCGTTGTGGCGGCCTATCTGGTCGGCTCTAGAGGAACTGCAGCCCATGCTCTATTTCTGGGAGCTGTTGTGACCCTGACCCACACCATAGGGGTCTTTATACTGGGGTTAATTACTTTGTATGCTTCTAAATACATTATCCCGGAAAAGTTATATCCTTGGCTTGGATTTTTCTCAGGATTAATGATCGTTGCGATTGGATTAGCTTTGTTTGTAAAACGATATCAAACTCTGTATAGCTCCCATAAACATAATCCAGAACACGACTTTGCCCACACCCACTTTCATCCCCATCCTGCCGGGTATTCCCATTTCCATACCCATCCTAACCACTTTCACGCCGATCCCGATCACTCCCATGACCATCACCATCCTATATTTGACTCAGGTAAAGAGCGGGTATCTCTGGGAAGCCTGTTTGCTTTAGGTATGAGTGGCGGTGTAGTCCCGTGTCCATCAGCCCTTGTAGTCCTTCTAAGTGCTATTTCTCTTCATCGAATCGGATTGGGTCTTATCCTCATCGTAGCTTTCAGCATGGGATTAGCTCTGGTCCTTATGGGTATCGGTCTATTGATGGTTTATGCAAGGCAATTTATGGATAGATTTAGTGGGGAGGGAGCTATGATCCAGAGATTACCTATCCTCTCGTCTATTGTCATTACGATTCTGGGATTAGGAATCGCCATTCAATCCTTGCTGAGTGGCGGAGTTTTATAACGTACCTTGTTGTAAATTTTACTTAACTTCTGACCCGGTAGACTCCTCTTATCAGAGATATTCCTGCTTTTCTTATTGACTCCAGACTCAAATCATGGCATATTGGTTATCAATTGAGGAAATACTTTAGACAGATAAACCCGGCTCTTTTGGATCGGATCGAGAACTAATCTTGCTAACTTTTGCCATGGAGCGAAATTTAAGTCTCTATCTTCTTAAGAGGATAGCCGAAAAGGATTTAAACGCTTTCAGTATATTTTATGATTCCTATGCGGCTGTTATTTATAGCTTAGCTCTTCGTATCGTTCGTAACTCTCAAGAGGCCGAGGATATCGTTCAGCAGGTATTTCTTCAAGTATGGCATAAAGCTTCTCAATATGATGCCCAACAAGGAAGTCCTCAAGCCTGGCTTATGACCATAGCTCGTAATCAAGCCATTGATAAATTCCGTCTCATGAAATCAAAGCGAGAGGTTAACTGGGAGGAGATGGAAAAGCCTGTTTCTGAGAATCCTCAAGTATCCGGTGAACCTTTACACTCTTTGTTAGACAAGGAAAAGAGAGATCTGATATTAGATGCCCTTCAGACTCTTTCTCCATCCCAGAGGAGTGCTATTGAGCTTGCTTACTTTGAAGGATTAAGTCACAGGGAGATTTCTGAGAAACTTAAAGAACCCTTAGGTACCATAAAAACACGTATCAATCTCGGGTTGAAAAAACTCAGAGACCTGCTACAACTTCATTTCCGTGAATGACTTCCATGGCTCATGAAGAATTTGAAGATCTCTATGGGCTTTACGTGCTAGGATCCCTTACTCCGGCAGAGCAGGCCCAACTCGAAACTCATCTCCCAGGTTGTGCCACCTGCCGGGAATCTATTCCACAAGTCCGAGAAGTCTTTGCCATGCTTCCTTACTCTCTTCCGCTAACTTCCCCCCCTCCTGAAGGAAAACAAAAGCTCCTGGAGAAAATTCAAAGGGAAGAAGGCCTACGATTTGAGGAACAGAAACCCCGGCATAGACGTACCAAAGAGGAAAAACGTCGCTTCCTGGTTCCTTTATTGACACTTGCGGCTGCCTGTCTGGTTCTATTTTTAGGAAGATATACCTTTTTGCTTTATCGGGAAGTTTCTTTGCTTAAAGAGGAACTGGTTCAGCAGCAGAAAGAAACCGATTTGTGGAAAAATCAGCTAACCCGGCAAAAGCTTGAAAATGATCTGTTAAAAAATCAACTTGCTCAACAACAACAGGATTTAAATGCTTTGAGGGGTGAACTGGTAAAGTTGCGGGATTACATGACCCTGTTAACTGCCCCTTCTGTCAAGACGGTTAATCTCGTTGGATCGGCAAAAAGTCGGGAAGCCCGTGGAAAAATTTTTCTTGACCCGATCCAGCATCGTGCGCTGTTTTATGCTTACCATCTTCCTTCAATTCCTCCCGGGAAAACCTACCAGCTTTGGGTAATCAAAGATAAACCTGTGAATGCAGGAATTTTCTCTGTAGACTCTGAAGGGAATGCCTTTCTTGAAATATCGGAACTTCCGGTCGAGGTAGAAAAAATAAAGGCTATTGCAGTAACCCTGGAACCTGCCGGCGGACTTCCCCAACCATCAGGGGATAAATACCTGGTTGGTTCTTAGCCGATGAAGGTATTAAGAAATAGATCCATTCCCTGGGGGAAGGTCTGGATCTATTCTTCTAAAGAAGAAAAGCAGAATTTTTTTATTAAACCCATTTGACTGATTAGAATTTAACTCGACCATGTTAAATTACCGAAAAAGCTCCAGCGGGGCGACCTGTTTGTAGCCATTAGGGTGTTCAGGTAAGATGGTTGCTACCAACAGATCGCTCCTATGGAGCTTTTAAGGTTAAAACCTAATTTAACATTGTCGAATTAATTGTCTCATTTTATGCAGCAAATTTTTTGCGAGGCAGGTTGTTCCGGCATAAACGGGTTTTTTAAGCTCCATTGAATTGATTTTTGATTGGAAGGTTAGAGGAGGGAGAGGTATGTCTAAGGTAGCTAAGGGTCAGGATTTTTCTGTAACTCCCTATGTCGGAGATGGTACGGTATTACTGGCTTTTAATTTAGAAAAAAAATTGACGACCCATCTGGCCGGATTTACCATTCAATGTCATCCACCGACCGGAGCCCCATATTTTTTAAAGAATCGACTTAATTTTCAAAAAGGACTTACCAATCGGAAGAAACTGGTCTCAACCGATTATATCGGATCCGATCAGGCCCCTTTTCAAAAATTTCAATGGATTCACTTTCCCCCTCAAGGTCCCGGTGTGTATCAGTACATCGTTTATGCAACTTATTTCAAGAACGGTACCCTTAAACCGGGTCCAAAGATAACAGTTACGGTGGATCTAAGACGACGGGCTTTCTCCGATTTAGAGTTGGGATTTACCCGGGCTTACATCTCGGCTCAGGCTTATGTGGATCGTTATAAAAATAAAGATATCCGACCTTATCCAAAATCTATGGACTTTGATACCACCCCTTATCAAGACCAGTATCAATGGCTGGGAGCCCATGCCCGGAAATTGGTTTTCCAGTTTTTAGACGAGTGCCTGCAAGATCCTCTTATCTCGATAGATGTTTTTGCCTATGATTTTGATGAACCCGATATCATTCGGGCCCTCTGTAAAATGGGATCTCGGGTCCGGGTTTTTCAGGACGATTCAGCTCTTCATACAGGTTCTAAAGCCTTAGAACCGAAAACGGTGGCTACGCTCAAGGCAGCGGGTGTCCGGGTAAAGCTAGGGCATTTCGACCGCTTTGCCCATAACAAAGTTATGATCCAGAAAAAGAACGGAAAGGCCACGAAAGTATTAACCGGTTCGGCTAATTTTTCAGTCCGGGGTTTTTACGTGCAGGCCAACAGTATCCTGGTTTTTAATGATCCTACCGTTGCGAATCTTTATGAACAGGCCTTTGAGCAGGCCTTCACCCATCCGGATCAATTCAAATCATCCCCCATTGCTGCCCAATGGTATAATTTGAAACGCCCTCAAGGTTTCCCATTATCCCTCAGCTTCGCGCCTCATCCTACTCCGTTTACCCTCCATAAGATTTCTAAAGCTATTGAATCCGCTCAAAGTTCTGTTCTTTTTGCAGTGATGCAAATGGGTGGGCAGGGAAAGGTCTTACGGGATTTGGAAAATCTAGGAAAACGAGAACAGATTTTCTCCTTGGGAATCATCGAATCCACCGATCAACTCAGACTCTTTAAACCCGGTATTGGTCATGCTGAGGTTGCTTCCTTTGATTTTCTTCAAGGTAACCTTCCGGAGCCTTTCAAACCTGAATGGGGCGGAGGTGTAGGGGAAGTTATCCATCACAAGTTTATAGTTTGTGATTTCAACGACCGGAACCCGGTAGTATTTTGTGGTTCTTCTAATCTTGCTCAGGGTGGAGAAACTTCCAATGGGGATAATCTCTTAGCCATCTACAATCGGGAAATTGCTACCTGTTATGCCGTCGAGGCCGTTCGCCTGTTTGATCATTATCGATTCCGTAACCTCCATGAGAAGAGTACCACCCAATTTCCACTTATTTTAAAATCGACCGATGAATGGGTAAAACCTTACTACGATCCTGCCAGTATTAAATTTCGTGAGCGAGAGCTTTTCAGCCGGGCTTAAAAATTCTCAGAATCTTGACACAACCCTATTTTACCTGATGCTTCTCGGGTCTTCCTGGAATAAGACCGGGGAACTATTACCCTGTTACTTTAGTTTTGCTTAACTTTTAAGTAGCCCTCACTCCCAACTCCCTCTCCCGAAGCTTCGGGAAAGGGGGAGGTATTTGGGAAGATGACCCGAAGACCCTCCAGCTCCCCTCACCCCCGGCCCCCCTAGGCGCCAGGTTAAGCTGAAAAGCCCCGTCAGGGGCGGACTGTCTGTAGCCCCCGACTTACGTCGGGGGATCTTCAGAATTTTTTTCAAGCTCCGGAGCAGTGGTCTGTTAAACAGGTCGTCCCGCTGGGGCTAACCTTCTTATTCTGGCGCGTATGCCTCTGACCCCTTTCCCTAGCGTGGGAAAGGGGTGAGAAGATCTCCGGGCCGGTTCCCGGTGAATCCCCCTCTCCCGAAGCCTCGGGAGAGGGGGCGCTTAGGAAGTTGGTCTGGAGATTTGCCGGCTCCTCTCTCCGCCCCCACCCCTTCCCTCCCCGTCCACGGGGAGGGTGAGGGAGGGGGAGAGGGGCCGGGGGTGAGGGAAAATCCTACAGAATTAACTTTGTACTACTTCTCCCCTTTTATAGAAGCTCATCATCCTCGTTGGAGATCAACAAGAAGGTACATTCCTCTTCACATTGAATATCCTGATCCACGAAGCCTGGGTCACTTATACAAAAATCCCCGGCCTTAACGGACTTTCCATTAATAAGGAGACCCCCTTTCAAAATATAGACTAACTCCGGCCCTCGATGCCGATGGGGAGGGAATACGGTTCCCGGTTGAGATTTTACCAGTCGGGCACTCCGACCCCCTGCCGACCAGAGGGGTTGAATTTCCACACCGGGTATGGGAGAAGAGAGCCACTCACGCTCGGTGGAACGAATAATATGCTGAGCCGGACGGGGTGCTTTTTCCTTCATCTCCGTCTGGATTTGTTCCATCAGCTTTTGCTTTACATGGAGAGGTAAGGCTTCCGAAGGAAGGATATACGGAAGCAGAGAAAGAATCTCTAACGTCTGCTTCAAAATTTGACCACACAGAGAGCATCCTGTCTGAAGGTGGGATTCTAACCTTTCCTTCTCAACTTCATCTAAAAGGTTTAGCACATATAGTGAACATAATTCCTCAAAATTCTCGTGGCTCATCTCCATTAGTTTAGGTTCTTATACGCTAGTTCCGCAAGGGTTTTCCGGTTTTTAGCATATGTTCCATTCGTTGTTGGGTCTTTTCATATCCACAGAGGCTTACAAAGGCTTCCCGCTCCAGATCTAAAAGGTACTGCTCAGAAACCTTTTTGGGGATGAAGAGATTTCCTCCGGTCAGCACGTATGCCAGCTTTTTTGCGACCACCTCATCATGTGGGCTGATTTTTCCTGCGAGCCTAAGCCCCTTGAGGGCTACCTCCAGGGCCACCCGCCCACCTGATCCGGGTACAGAGATATCTTCCCTGGGAGTGGGTTGCTGATAGCCCCTTCGGGCCATTTCGAGAACCATTTGTTTGGCTTCATACAAAAGATGATCCCGGTTCATGACGATCTTATCTTCCGGCATGAGAAACCCTAACTCCTGGGCTTCTTTCGCGCTGGAAGAGACGTTGGCATAGGCAATGGTCTCAAAGGCATGCTGGACTTTAGGTAAAGGCCCTCCCGTTTTGACAACGCGCTCGCTTCGAATAAGAAGTTCCTTTGTACCTCCGCCGGCGGGAATAAGCCCAACTCCGACTTCGACCTGTCCCATATAGAGCTCAGCATGGGCACAAATCCGGTCGGATCCCAGGGCGATTTCACAACCTCCCCCCAAAGTCATTCCGAAGGGAGCTGCCACGACAGGTTTCGGAGAGTATCGAAGGAGCATAACGGCATCTTGAAAGATCTTGACCCCTTGCTCAATTCTACTCCAATCTTGATTTCGGCAGGCGGTCAGGAGAAAGACCAGATTGGCACCGGCACAGAAATTAATCCCTTCGTTCCCAATAACCAGCCCTTGAAAATTTTGAGAAACCTCTTCTATACTTATCCTCATCAGCTCGATGAGGTCTTCGTCGATGGTGTTGGCTTTGGTATGAAACTCCAGACAGGCAACCCCATCACCCAGATCGATAAGACTGGCTGCCGGATTTTTTTTGATGACTTTCTGTTGCTCTTTGAGGCCTGATAAAAGAATATGTTGAGGTCTTAGAGGGATTTCCTGATAGGTTAGACCCTTCAGATCAAAATAGTATCGGGTTCCTGATTTTTGTTTATAGAAGGTCCCATCTCCTCTGGAAAGGACAGTTTTTACCGATTCCGGAACCTCACGCCCCTCTCGTTCTAATCTCGTAACCGTTTCCTTAACTCCTAAAGCATCCCAGGTTTCAAAAGGA
The DNA here is from genome assembly GCA_030550175.1 of bacterium. Lineage (GTDB taxonomy): Bacteria > Moduliflexota > Moduliflexia > Moduliflexales > JAUQPW01 > JAUQPW01. The sequence continues at coordinate 11,995 of JAUQPW010000081.1, read as the reverse complement.
CCGAGTTCCCAATTATATCCCCACTTCATAGCCCGGTCGATATTTACCACATCCTCGGCGATCTCTCCGAGTTTTTTGGCCGCATAAACCAAATTAGCACTCAGGGCTTTCCAGGCAAAACGACCTCCCCGATCGTCGGCCTGAACCATATATTTGATCCGGGCCCCAGGATCGTCGATTTTTTTAGCTGTTTCTACAGAAGGAATCTGTACCTCCCGCTGAGGTCGATATTCCATTTTTTCCAGATCCAGCACCAGAAATTGAGTTTTTCCCTCCTGTTCTATTTTCTTGTAAAAACCCTGTCCGGCCTTGTTACCAACCCATCCCCTTTCCAGCATTTTCTCGATAAAGTCCGGAAGTATAAACAGGTCCCGGTCCTCCTCCTGGGGAAGATCTCGATAAAGGTTGCGAATAACGTTGGCGGAGGTATCTAATCCCACCAGATCACTTAGGCGAAAGAGTGCCGTTTTTGGTCTTCCTACCGCTTCTCCCATGATGGTGTCTACCTCTTCGACGGTATATCCCTCCTCCTGCATAATCTTTAGAATAGCCCCCCGGTTGTGGGCTCCGATTCGGTTAGCCACAAAACAAGGGGTATCTTTACCAAAGACGATCCCTTTACCGAGAGTCTCTTCGGCAAAGCCGGCCAGGGATTTGACCAGTTCCGGGTTTGTCTTTTCTCCTGGGATGATCTCCAGGAGTTTCATATACCGAACCGGATTAAAAAAATGGGTAATGAAGAAGCGTTCCTGAAACGCAAGGGGAAGGTCGGCTCCCATGGCCGCCAGAGAAAGTCCCGAGGTATTGGAGGTTACGAAGGTATCCTGACCTATGTAGGGTACAATTTTGGCCAGGATTTGCTTTTTGATTTCTAAATTTTCGACAACGGCTTCTATCACCCAATCGACCTCGCCCAGCCGGTCCAGATGATCCTCAAAGTTACCTGGGGTCATCAAATTAACCAGGGTCTTTGAATAAAGAGCGGCAGGTCGGAGCTTTTGAACATTCTCGATTCCGGCCTGGGAAAACCGATTCCTTACTGTGGGATGCTCCAGGGTCAGACCTTTGGACTTTTCCTCTTGGGTTAATTGAGTAGGAACGATGTCGAGAAGGTAGCTGGGAATTCCGGCATTGGCAAAATGGGCTGCAATCTGGCTTCCCATGACCCCGGCACCTAAAACCGCAACTTTATGGATGGATAAATGCATGATTTAAATTTCCTCCTGGTGATAATTTTCAATCTTCTCGTTGGATGATCGTGGCAATTCCTTGTCCTCCTCCAATACACATGGTTTCCAGTCCGAATCGGGCGTTCATATCTTGCATTTCATGGATCAGGGTTGCCATAATTCGGGCTCCAGTAGCTCCCAGAGGATGTCCCAGGGCGATCGCTCCACCCCGGGGGTTTAGTTTTTTCAGATCGATCTTTAATTCTCGAATCACGGCCAGAGATTGAGCGGCAAACGCTTCATTGAGTTCGATAATATCCATATCTTCCAGAGTCAATCCCGCACGTTTTAAGGCCTTCTGCACGGCCGGAACAGGGCCTATTCCCATAATAGTCGGATCGACTCCGGCTACCGCCGTAGCTCGAATTACGGCCAAAGGTTTAATTCCTAATTCTCGAGCTTTATCCCGGGACATGAGTACAACGGCGGCAGCTCCATCACTGAGAGGACTGGCATTTCCGGCGGTCACCGTACCCCCCTGCTTGAAAGCAGGTTCCAGAGCGGCCAATTTGGATAGAGAAGTATCCGGACGTGGACCTTCATCGGTATCAAAAATCTGAGAGGTTCCATCGGAGAGGACCACCTCTACCGGAACAATTTCCCGTTTAAATTGACCGGCCTGGATGGCCCGAATAGCCTTTTGATGGCTGAGAAGGGCAAATTCATCCTGCTCCTCACGGGAAATTTGATATTTTTCGGCCAGGTTCTCCGCGGTCATCCCCATGGAAATATAGGCATCGGGATAATCCTCACCCATGAACTTTTCGTTTAAACTGGGATTAAAGCCCCGCATGGGAACATGGGACATACTTTCGATTCCCCCGGCTACGAATACCTCCCCATTTCCGGTCATGATGGCCTGGGCGGCAAAATTGATGGCTTGAAGGCTGGAACCACAAAACCGATTGACCGTAGTCCCGGCGGCCGTCACAGGTATTCTGGCTAAGAGAGAAATCAACCGGGCTACATTAAGTCCTTGCTCTCCTTCCGGCATGGCACATCCGATAATAACGTCTTCGATTTCCTCTACCTTCAACCCAGGAACTCGATGGATGGCCTCTTGAACCACTAAAGCCCCCAGATCATCGATTCTCATATTAACCAGAGACCCTTTATGGGCCTTTCCTATGGCACTTCGAACGGCACTGACAATAACAGCTTCTTTCATAATACCAGAGAATAAAAGAATAAAGGAGGAAGGATTAATTTGAGAAGGATCTATCCTTCCTTTCTACCCCCCTACTCCCATACTTCCACACTTTCCGTCCTTTATCCCTCTAAACCTCCTTTGTAACCTAAAATATTGCGAGCTATGATAATGCGTTGAATCTCGGAGGTCCCTTCATAGAGTCGGGTGACCCGAACATCCCGGTAGATTCGTTCAACCGGAAGCTCTTGAATCCACCCCATTCCTCCATGGATCTGTACTGCACGGTCGGCAACCCGATTAACCATTTCGGTGGCATAGAGTTTTGTCATGGCCACTTCTGCCGGAATCCTCTCTCCTTTATCGTAGCGAATTGCCGTAGCGTAGACCATCATCTTGGCAGCGTAAATCTCAGTGGCACTATCGGCCAGCATCCATTGGATGGCCTGTCTTTCAGCGATGGGTTTTCCGAAGGTTACGCGACGCTTGGCATATTCCGTAGACATCTCCAGAAGTCTTTCGGCTGTGCCCACACAACTGGCTGCCAGGGTGAGACGACCATCATCTAGAGTCTTCATGGCGGTGATAAATCCCATTCCTTCCTTTCCGATTACATTCTCGGCAGGAACCTCACAATTATCGAAGATCAACTCACTGTGATAAACCCCCCGGCTTCCCATCGTTTTATGAATCTGCCCTACGGAGAATCCCGGAGTTCCTTTTTCAACCAAAAAGGCCGTAATCCCGCCGTGAGCTCTTTTCTCCTTATCCGTAACGGCCAGAACTGTAACCAGATCGGCTAAGGGGCCGTTGGTAATGAAGTGTTTCCGACCGTTAATGATATACCTGTCTCCTTTTCGGACGGCCTGGGTGGAAATATTGGCGGCATCGGACCCGGCTCCCGGCTCACTGAGGGCAAAAGCCGTGATATATTCCCCGCTGGCAATCTTAGGAAGGTACTTCCGTTTCTGTTCTTCAGTTCCATCCAGTACAATGGGTTTGGAGCCAATTCCGTTATTAACCCCACAGATGGTTTTAAAAGCTGAATGGGCCCAACCCAACTCTTCGGCTGCAAGACAATATCCAAAGGTACCAATCCCAGATCCTCCATACTCGGTAGGAATTGTCAAACCAAAAAAGCCGAGTTCCCTCATTTTTTGAAGGGCTTCTTCAGGAATTTTTCCACTCCGTTCCACTTCCTCTTCCAGAGGCATCAATTCCTTTCTGACAAAGGTACGAACCATATTTTTAAGGTCTTTGAGATCTTCAGGAATTAAAAAGTCCATAATCCTCTCCTTTAATTTTCTGAAATAAGCGTTTATATTGACTCTAAGTTTAGAGGAAGTTTTTAGATAAGGCAAGTAGATTTTTATTTCAAACCCCGAAATTAGGAATAAAAAAGGAAGCCCATCTCCGTTAAGGCAACGTATCCGTATCAATCCGGCAGGTATAACCTTTTTCTATTTAAACACTCCCATCCTTGAGGAGGATTTAAGGGTATCGACTCCTCCCGAAAGTTCCCCCAGGAAGGGGAAAGTAGAAGGATGTATCTATAAATCGATACAGATTCCCCTTCATTGTGATCGGATCGAAAAATTGTACTAGCGGTTTGACCGATGAAGAGTAGAGAAGACAGGTCCTATAATATCCGGTGTAACTATCCAGGCTAACTCCCATCTACGGCCGATTCCTGCCGATTCAACGGAATCCCCTCGCACCAGACAGACTATTCCACCCATGCGAAACCGGACGATGATTCGGTCCGGGTCACCCACAAGCAATAAACTCACAAGACGTGACAGAAACGGCAGATGACCGACAACCATTAAAGGTTGTGTTTCGAAGTCCAGTTGCTCCGCCAATGGCCGTACCTCATCGCTCGGTGCCAGCCCGGAAACGGCCCGAATCTTATCCTTCAAGGAAAGAGCTTCTGCGAAGATCAAGGCGGTTTCCTCAGCCCGACGTTTCCCACTGTGGCGAATCTCGGCGGGGTGTAATCCGATCCGGGCAGCAAAGTCAGCAACCCACCGGACTTCTTCTCTTCCCCGATCCGTTAAAGGACGTGTCGGATCCTCACTTTCGCTCTTGGCTTCGCCGTGTTGAATGAGATAGAGTTCCATAGGTTTTCTTACAAAGCGCCTCAGGCCCCGGAGGCACAAAGTCGTCAAATTTAAACCTTCCGAAGTCTGAGACTTTAAAGTTTTCATCGTTTTTTGCCGGACGGTTATTCAAATTTAACTTTAGAAAGTATGACGATCTCCTCCTGATCGAGTCCTTTGATCTGAGGGGGCAGCAGAAGGCATAGGTTGAAAGCAATCCATTCGATTCTATAAGGGTTGTCGGGTTAAAGCCTTTTAGATTCTAAAGTAGAAGTCTGGATCGTCACATCGGATCGCTTCAATACATCAGGTAGCAAAGCAAGACCCAGTCCCGGGCCTTCAGGTGCATAGATATATCCGTTTTCTATTCGGGGAAGCTGGGTCACCAGCCTGGGGTACCAGCCATAGTAGAAAGCCCGTACGGTCTCTTGAATTAAAGCGTTGGGTGCATTTATGCACAGATGAACCGAAGCCATCAGGGTTACGGGACCTGTGCAGTCATGAGGGGCAAAGGGGAGGTGGTGGGTCTCGGCCAGTGAAGCGATACGACGGGCTTCTGACAGGCCACCTGCCCAGGCTACGTCCAGCATGACAATGCTGGTGGCATGGCGTTCTAACATTTCACGAAAAGCAAAACGGGTGGATACGGTTTCGCTGGCGCAGGTCGGGATGTGGGTAGAGGCCTTAAACTGAGACAGGGCATCCAGGTTGTCCATACGAATGGGATCTTCAAACCACATGGGTTCAATTTCTTCAAGGGCTTTGGCGATCCGTATCGCAGAGGGGAGATTCCAGAGGCCATGCATTTCTACCGCTATCTCCATACGACGTCCGACCGCCTTTCGTATCTTTCGGAAAGGCTCTACACCTTTGTCCAGATCTTCAAGACTGATGGATTGACCATTGGTTTTCGGAGCGAACTGATCAAAGGGCCATATCTTCATGGCGCAAATTCCCTGGCTGAGCAGACTTTCGGCCAGCTCATCAGCCCGGTAGAGAAAAGCTTCAAGGTCTTCGTAGGGTCCTTCTTTAGAAGATTGAAAAGAACCTACTGCTACCTGTTGCGTGGCACTAATTCCATAGCGATAACCCGCGCAGGTATTGTAGATTTGAATACGCTCCCGATAAGGCCCTCCCAGCAATTGATAAATGGGAAGCCCGGTGACCTGTCCGAAAATATCCCACAGGGCGATATCAATGGCAGAGAGTCCTCGAATTTCTGCACTCCGACTCAAAGTCGTTCTTCCACGGGCAAAGATCTCATTCCAATGCCGTTCGATATGAAGGGGGGTTTTCCCCAACAGGTAGGGAGCAACCTGGGAATGGATAAAGGTAGCTACCGTATGGGGCCCATAGGTGGTTTCCCCTAAACCCACGATACCCTGGTCTGTATGAAGGTGAACGAAAAGAATATGTGGAAACTCGGCTATATGGATCGTATCGATGCGGGTAATTTTCATAAAATAACAGGCGGTAGATGGGGGACGGGCAAAGTTCTTCTCTCATCTACTTTTGAACTACTCCCGGTCCACCACCTATTCATTAAACGCCAAGGGATCGAATTCGAAGCTCTTCATTTTCCATCAACTCCCGGGTACCCCCCGTATAAATGATTTGGCCATTATTAATGATGTAGGCCCAGTCGGAAAGACTTAAAGCAATATGGGCGTTTTGCTCGACCAGGAGTAATGTGGTTTCTCCTCGAATCTGTTCCAGAATGTTGTATACATCGTTGACAATGGCCGGAGCTAATCCTTCAAAGGGTTCATCCAAAAGAAGGAGTTCTACATTTCCCATTAAAGCCCGGGCAATGGCCAACATCTGACGCTCTCCCCCACTTAAATGTTCGCCCCTTCGCTGCCTCAAGGTTTTCAATTTGGGAAAACTCTCGTAGACCTTTTCCAGGTTCCATCCGTCGGTGCCACGTTCTCGATAAGCAATGAGGAGATTCTGCTCTACGGTTAGATTAGGAAAAATTCGACGTCCTTCCGGAACGATTCCAATCCCTAATCGGGCTATGGACTCAGGAGGATATCGGGTTGTTTCTATATCCTTAAACAGGATCTGTCCACTCCTTGGAGGGTTGGTACCTATGATGCTTTTAAGGGTTGTCGTCTTACCCGCTCCATTTCTTCCCAGGAGGCATACAACTTCCTTCTCCCGAATCTCCAAGCTTACATCATGGAGAATATGGCTCTTTCCATAATAGGTATTAATACCCTTCAAGCTGAGGAGTGGACGCCGGGATTCCCGAGGAACTTTCTCCTCTTCGGGCTTACCGGGCTCTTTGATTCTGATCTGGGTACCGCCCAAATAGGCCTGTTGGACGGCTTCATTTTGTTGAATTTCTTCAGGAGTTCCCTGTGCAAGAACCCGTCCTTGATGTAACACGGTAATTCGGTCTGAGAGGGCTAAAACCCGATCGATATCATGTTCGATGAGGAGAATCGTTAACTTTCCGGCGAGTTCTTTGATAAACTTACTGATACGGGTTCTTTCCACAGGAGGTAGTCCAGCTAAAGGTTCATCCAGCAACAGAATATCCGGCCTGGTTCCCAGGGCAATTCCGATCTCCAATAATCGTTGATCTCCATGGGAGAGGTTACTGGCTAATACCTCTTCTTTACCCTGAAGTCCTACCAAGGCTACAATCCGCTCGGCCTCCTTCCACAGATCCTGGAGTTGATCAGCTCTTGAGGACATGTTGAACCGGTGTTTGCTGGCGGCTTGTACAGCGATGCGTATATTTTCCAGAACGGTTAACTGTTGAAAGATACTGATAATTTGAAAGGATCGGGAGATCCCTCGTTGGATAAACTTATAGGGGGGTAGTCCTGTTATTTCCTCCCCTTTGAGAAAAATATGACCTTCATCTACGGGGAGGAGGCCAGTCAATAAATTAAAAAATGTAGTTTTACCCGCCCCATTAGGTCCGATAATGGAATGTAATTCCCCCTCCTGAATCGAAAGGCTGACATTATCCGTAGCGGCCAGGGCCCCAAAGCGTTTTACCAGATTTTTGACTACTAGTATCTCAGATGTGGAAACAGGCTGCGAAGATGCAGCTTCCTGAGACGCGGAGACACGGAGACGCGGAGACACGGGGACCTGGGGGGGAGACATGGGGATCATCTCTGTGTCCCCGGGCCCCCCGGTCTCCCCATCTCCGCGTCTCCGTGTCTCCGTGTCTCCGCGTCTCCGTGTCTCCGTGTCTCCGTGTCTCCGTAAACCTATGGGTAGGAATGAAAATAATTTCTTAGCGATTCCTACAAGACCTTCGGGAGAGAATAAGATAAAGATCATGAAAAGAGTTCCGAAGTAGACCATCCAGTTTTCTGTGTAGGTGGTCAAGAAATCCCTCAGAAAGATGAAAAACAAGGCTCCCACAGCAGGGCCAAAGAAACTGTGCATCCCACCTACCAAAGTCATGGCTACAATTTCACCGGACATGGTCACATGAACGGTTTCGGGATAAACAAATTTCAAAAGAAAGGCATAAAGCACCCCGGCCAATCCGGTAAAGGTTGTAGAGACAATAAAAGCAACTAGCTTATATTTTTTTGTATTGTATCCCACACAACTGGCACGCTGCTCGTTCTCCCGGATAGCTTGAAGGACCTTACCAAAGGGAGAATGAACGATACGCCAGATGAGAAAAGTGGATATGGCAACGATAACGGCTACAAAGTAGTAATAGGTTTGAGGTTTTGAGAGAGAAAGGGTAAAAAGGGGTGGAAAGCCTACAGACAGGCGGGTAATACCTCCCAACCCATTTTCTCCTCCGGTTATAGAGGTGGCCCGGTATACGATATAAAAAAACATCTGGGTAAAGGCAAGGGTCAGAAGGGAGAAGTAAACACCTCGCCGGCGCATTACGAGAAATCCAACTCCGGCTCCCAACAGGGTGGCGGTTAAGACTCCAACGATAAGGGGCAGTATCATTCCTTTAGAGAGGTGAAGTTGGGTAAGGGCCGCTGCATAGGCTGCCAGACCAAAGAAAGCGCCATGTCCAAAGGAAACAAGACCGGTATATCCCAATAACAGGTTATAGCCAAAACCCAACAGGGTAAAAACAATAATTTCGGTAGCCAGTGAGGTGGTAGAACCGAAGTATTCCACCGCAAAGGGTAATATCAGTAGAAAGATAAAAAAGGGAATGAGAGGATTTTTTACCAAATCTGTCCGATGTCCGTTGTCCGTTGTAGGTGGCTCTGGTTGAGAGACCACGGACAACGGACTACGGGCTGTTACTCAAACTTTTCCCATCGTTCTCCTAAGAGTCCATGAGGCCTTGTGAGCAGAATGATGGCCATCAGGATATACATGGAAGCCTGGGCTCCAGGTGGCCAGAAGCGAATGCTGAGGGTGACAATTTCTCCGACCAGAAGTCCTGCTACAATGGCTCCCCAAAAACTTCCGAGACCTCCAATGGTTACAACCACAAAAGCAGCAGTGGCTATTTCGTTTCCCATAGCCGGTTGCACTCCGGCCAGAGGAGCGGAAAGAACTCCGGCCAATGCAGCCAGTGCAATTCCAAGGCCGAAAACCAGCGTAAAAATAGAATTGAGACCTATCCCCAGCATCCGTACCATCTCGGGATCTCGGGTTCCGGCACGAATGATGGTTCCATACCTGGTTTTCTCAAGAAACCACCAGAGGCCCACGATAATCGTAGCCGTACATATCAGAGTAAACAAACGATATTTAGAATAGATAAACGGTCCGATAGGAACAGCTCCGAACAGAGCCTTGGGAATATCAAAGGGGTAACCACTGGGACCCCAGATAATTCGGATCAATTGTTCAATGACCATGGCCAGACCGAAGGTAAACAAAAGTCCCAGAAGGGGATCTCCTGAATAAAGCCGCCTTAAAAACAGTACTTCAATCAGCATTCCGAGAATGGCTACAATAAGGGGAGAGATAATAAGAACCCCTGTAAAACCCAGAGCATGCTGGAGTTGGACGGCAAAATAGGCTCCCAGGGCGTAAAAAGCTCCATGGGCAAAGTTGATCACCCCGATCATTCCAAAAATAATGGACAATCCCAGTGCCACAATTACATATAAGGTTCCTACTACGAGACCGTTGGCGATGTACTCCCACAACATTTGTAATGCGGGGACGCAGAGACACGAAGCTTTAGGACACGGAGACAGAGAAACACGGAGACGCGGAGATATTTCCCCGTGTCTCAGAGTCCCTGCGTCTCCGCGTCCCAATTTCCCCGCGTCTCCGCGTCTCTTAGTTATAGGGGTTCCAGCTTACAGCCTTCCTCTTTTTTCATCATGATGGTTTCCAGGGATTCATTCTTACCGGGGATCTCTTCGAGAACTTCAAAAATGTCCCAGGGATCTTTCATTTGCGCCTTTGGTTTTACTTTAACAACATACAGGGGTTGCATGAGTTGGTGATCCCACTCACGAAACTTACCCGGTCGTCCTTTATAAATTTCAAATTCGACTCCGCTTTCCAAGAATTTCACCAGGTCTTTGCTCTGGGTTCCTCCCGTTTTTTCTATGGCTTGCAGGATAATCTGCATGGCCACATAATCGGACCAGGCCTGATTATCAGGGGGTTTTTCAAACTTTTTCATGAATCGAGCAGTAAATTCTTTAGCAGCGGGTACATCAATCCCATGATACCAAAGAGAGGGCCAGACCCCGGTAATGGCATCAGGACCTGCGGCCCAGAATTGGACGGTATCCATAACTCCTCCGGCCGTCTCAAAGGGCGCTCCAAACTCTTTGTATTGCTTCAGGAAAGTGGTCTGATCCACTCCGGCCAGGTTTAGGAACAGAAGATCCGGATTCACAGATTTTAACTTGAGAATATACGGGCTATAGTCCGGGGTATTGGTAGGAATCATATCATTCCCCAGCTCGGTCCCTCCATGTTCCAGAAGAAGTTTTTTAGAAACGCGATAGAGGTCATGCCCGAAGGCATAATCGGCTGTTAGAAAATACCACTTACTAAACTTCTGGTTCTTAATCAGCCATTGCCCGATGGCATTTACATACATGGTATTGCTGCCTTCTGTGGAGAAAACATATCGATGGCATTTGGTTCCCCGGATCTCATCTGAATTAGCCCCGGTATTGATAAAGGGAATCCCTGCCTCTTGAGCGACCTCACCAATCGCCAGCGTCGAAGCGCTGCTGATCTCTCCTACCAGGGCAACAACTTTGTCTTTTTCAATCAGCTTCCTTGCTTTTTGAACCGCCGTACCCGGATTTACGGAGTCTTCATAAACCACTTCGATAGGCCTGCCCAAAACACCACCCCTGGCATTAGCCTCTTCAACAGCCAGTTGGACTCCCATAACGGCATAAGCCCCGATTTGACCTAAAAATCCGGTACGAGGGGTAATATGTCCTATTTTGATGGGTTCTGCAGCAAAGACCTTAGAAAATAAAGGTTTTCCAAAACTTCCAATAGCTGCTGCAGCTCCCAGTTTTCCTGTAGCCTTTAACCATTCCCGTCGCGTTAGTCCGTAAAGGTTAGAACTTTCGGATTCTTGCTTCTCTTTTAACATAAAATTCCTCCTTGATCCCTCCTTAGAATTAAAGGTGTAAAAAGTTCTATTTTAGTGTTCAATGACTTCTAAAAATTCCTGTAAAAATTTCAGGATCTTCTTCTTTGATAGGATAAAAATTTCATCCAATAGTCAAGGGAAAAGTAAGTCAAGGTGAAAATTTGCCGGTGTATAGACCCCCTTGCAGGAAGTTACCATCCTATTTCGGTCAATGAATCCGATTGACTTTTCACCCCTGCTTTGCCTCTTCTCCCATTAGGAAGCTCCTATAATGGGAAACACCGTATCTTTCAAATACTTAATGGATTTATCCAATGCTTTCAGGATGTTATCCCGGTCTTCAGGCTTTGTTCGGATCTCGGGATCCCGCAACGTTTTCTCTTTATATCCAACCTTTTCAAACAAAGGAAGTACAGAGGCAGGCAATTCATCCGGTAATTGAACGTCGTTCATGATGGCCCAGGCGAGGGTCCAAGCCCTTGCCACATTACTAAGGTTGTATCCCCCACCTCCAAGGGAAATCCATCGAGGTGCCAAATCTTTAATCTGGCTGACGACCCTGGAAAATCCGTTGGTAGTCAATAACATGGTTGCTAAAGGATCGTTATGGAAACTGTCAACTCCCAGTTGGGTCACCACAAAATCAGGCTTATAGGCTTTCAGAAGGGGAGGGACTATCTCAGAGAAACCGTACAGATAAATTTCATCATCGGCTCTGGGGAGAAAAGGGAGATTAACCGAATATCCTTTACCCTTACCCTCTCCGATTTCCGTTTCAAATCCGGTTCCGGGAAAGCGAAATCGTCCACTTTCATGAAGGTCAATGGTTAAAACCTGATCTGTATCGTAAAAAGCCTCTTGAACCCCATCCCCATGATGAACGTCGATATCAATATAAGCGATTCGATACCCTTGATCCATAAGCCAGGCAATGGCAACAGCCGGATCATTTATATAACAAAATCCAGAAGCCCTGCTCGGCATG
>JAUQPW010000080.1 GCA_030550175.1 bacterium | reverse complement strand
ACGTGGGGACTAACAGACGCGGGGAGTTGGAGACAGAATTCCTCGTGTCTCCGTGTCCCTATCTCCCCGCCTCCTAAAACCCGGGTCTTTCCATCACTACGTCAAAAAGTTATTTTGATACCTCCTTCGCAAAGACATCTAACGCTGCTCGACAGGCTTCTGCATCTTGATCCCCTCGGGCTCCACTGGCTCCACACGCACCGATAACCTCTTCACCCAATTTAATGGGAAGTCCCCCTTCCAGGATAACGATCCCGGGAATATTCTGGATTCCATAGGCCCGACCTCCAGGTTGGGCGATTTCTTGAAAGGCTTTGGTTTCCCTTTGGAAGGCAACGGCCGTATGTGCTTTACCCATTGCGATTTGAATACTTCCTAAGAAGGCCCCATCCATACGATGGAAAGCTAAAAGATTACCGCCGTCATCGACGATGGCAATATTTAACTTCCAACCGTTCTCCCGCGCCTTAGCCTCCGCGGCTTCTAGCATTTTTTTAGCCAATTCCAGGGTTAAGGTTTTCCGATCCCGAAGAAGACTGCCAGTTTGACCGGTTTGGGATTGACCGGCTTGGGGTTGGCTGGCCTGGGGTTGACCGGTTTGCTGTTGGGCAAAGGCTGTAAAATCTAAGGTCGTTAAGGCTATTACTGCTATAACAAAAAGTTTCCAAAGGTTCAATTTTTGCATAGTTACCTCCTGGGTTAGGAGGTCTTGAGGAGACTTGTCCCGAAGAGAACCCCTCAAGACCTGAAAATAACTGTTTTTGATAGCCCGTTTAAAGAAGACCTAAAACCGACTTGATTAAGCAGAACTTTAATCTGCTAAGATAATATTTCATGACCTTTCGATTCCTTCGTCAAGTATTTATGCTAAAAAAATCTTAACGAGTCAGGCCTTACCCCTCTCCCACGCTGTGGGAGAGGGGCCGGAGGTGAGGGGAAAGGGAGGAGGGTAAAAGTTACAAAAAATCTTAGATGGGGACCGGAACACTTTCCAAAACCTCTTGAATGGCGGATTCCGGATCTTCAGAGGTTTCCATCGAGCCCAGCTCGGTATTCAGGACCACCCGATGGGCCAGTACAGGGACGGCTAAATTCTTAATATCATCCGGGATACAGTAATTTCGTCCTTCTATAAGCGCCAGGGCTTTTGCGGCTTTACAAAGAATCAATCCCCCTCGAGGACTGGCCCCAAGCTTGAAAACTTTGGATTTGCGGGTCATTCCCACAATGGCGAGGATATAGTCCAATAAGCTATCCTCTATTTTGACCTGATCGACCTGTTTCTGCAATTCGAGGATTTCTTCGGCGGTCAAAACTGGATTTAAATCCTCCACAGCCGTATGTAACCGCTGATTTCGGAGGATCTTCTTTTCATCTGCCTCCGACGGGTACCCAATTCGAATGCGCATCATAAAGCGATCCAATTGAGACTCCGGAAGTGGATACGTTCCATGATGCTCTACAGGATTCTGGGTTGCCACCACCATAAAGGGTTGAGGAAGGGGATAACTGATATTATCTACCGAGACCTGGGCATCGCTCATGGCTTCCAGTAAGCAGCTCTGGGTCTTTGGAGTTGTTCGGTTGATCTCATCGGCCAGAATCACATGGGCAAAAATAGGTCCTTTTTTAAACTCAAATTCTCCCTTCTGTTGATTATAAATGGAAACTCCGATAATATCCGAGGGAAGTAGATCACTGGTAAACTGGATGCGATGAAACGTACAGTGGATAGACCTGGCCAGAGCATGGGCTAGAGTGGTTTTCCCGATACCGGGTACATCTTCAATAAGAAGGTGGCCTTTGGCAAGGAGGGTCGTCAGGGCCAGCCTGATTACCCGAGTTTTCCCGATAACGGCTTTCTCAATATTATCCTGAAGCTTTTTTATCTTGGCTTGAAGTTCCATCCCTTCTATGCTATAACCTCTGTTTTGAAATGTCAAGCCTGGACCTGAGGATATAAACCTTGACAGAAAGCCGGTATCTGAGTACCCTATAAGGTAGATACCTGGGGTTTATCCGTGGCCTGTTGTTTGCATAATTACCTCTGGAGAGGTATCTGACAAGGGTCCTGGATAACAGACCGGACATGAAAAATCTGGTTTCATCCATTGGGAGTTCTATCATAGAATTTAGTAATTACGTGGGACGACTCTTATTTTTCTTAGCCGATACTTTTAGATGGACTTTTGTACCTCCTTTTCTTATTCGAGAAACCATTAAGCAAATTTATCTTATTGGAGTCAAATCTATTAGTTTAACTTCCATATCGGCCCTGGCCATAGGTTTAGTTTTGGCCATGCAGACCATCTGGATTCTGTCGAAATTTGGGGCCATTAATTATCTGGCCGCAGTTGTAGGGCTTGCTATAGTTAAGGAGTTGGGTCCTGTGGTAACGGCGCTCATGGTGGCAGGAAGGGCGGGTTCAGGAATTAGTGCCGAATTGGGTTCCATGAAGGTAACCCGGCAAATCGATGCCCTTAGGGTATCCGCCGTTAATCCCATGAAATACCTGGTAACCACACGGGTAATAGCCTGTATGGTAAGTCTTCCCATTTTAACCGTTTTTGCAGATGCCTTAGGAATCCTGGGGGGTTGGTTGGTTGGGGTGAGTCTGGGGGGGATTAACTCCCGACTATACTGGGATACGACCCTTCGCTATGTTACGCTGGATGCAGATTTGATTCCAGGGCTTTTTAAAACTATTTTTTTTGGGTTGATTATCGGCGTGGTAGGCTGTTTTCATGGTTTTAATACCTCTGGTGGAACAGAAGGTGTAGGCCTCTCCACAACCTCTACGGTGGTTTCTGCCTCGCTGATGATTTTAATCTCTGATGTTTTTTTGACCCGACTTTTGCAACTGTTTATTGAGGGAATTTAAATGCACAATTTGGAGACCCCGGAAATTTTCGATCTGACCACCCTGCAGACAAACCCTGAGGAAATCATTACCATGCAGGGAATCAAGAAGTCCTTCAACGGCCAGGAAGTATTGAGGGGAGTTGATTTAACCATCCATCGGGGAGAAACCCTGGTCATCCTGGGGAGAAGCGGCGGAGGCAAGTCCGTTCTGGTTAGTATGCTGGTGGGGCTTCTCACACCCGATGAAGGGAGTATTATCATAGAAAACCAGGAGGTAACCCAGTTTCAAAGTGAAAAGGAGTGGAATCAAGTTAGGTTGAAAATCGGCTTCCTGTTTCAGGGCGCTGCTCTTTATGATTCCATGACCGTCGGAGAAAACGTGGCCTTTCCTTTAAGGCAGCATACCAAACTTTCGGAAGATGAAATTCAAAGGCTGGTAGCTGAAAAGTTAAAATGGGTAGAGCTGGAGGGAATCGAAGATAAAATGCCCTCCGAACTCAGTGGTGGTATGCAAAAGCGGGTGGGCCTGGCCAGGACCATGGCTTTAAATCCTAAGATTATCATCTATGATGAGCCCACCACCGGCCTGGATCCGGTCACTTCGGATACCATTGCCGAGTTGATTCGGAATCTTCAGCAAGAATTTCAGGTTACTTCCATCGTGGTGACCCATGACATTCGAACAACTTTCTATGTGGCGGATCGAGTTGCGATGCTACACGAAGGAAAAATTCTTACTGTGGGAACGGTGGATGAAATCCAAAACAGTCCTTATCAGGAAGTCCAACAATTTATCCATGGGACTCGGAGAGGGAAGAAAAAAGGATGAAAGATAAAGGGGGAAGGAGGAAACTGTGCAAGGATCTCTCCTTCCTCCTTGATCCTATTATCATGTATCATGGCAAAGAAGAAATTTCCCTATGCAGAAACCCTCGTGGGCGCATTTATTCTTACCGGTTTGATTGCTCTGTTTTTGATGATTCTTTTTGTCGGCAGTAAACAGAACTTGTTAGAAGGAAGGTTTAAAGTCCAGGCTATTTTCAGCAGGGTTGGAGGACTTCGGATTGATTCTCCGGTAAGACTAGCAGGAATCGAAGTCGGAAATGTGGAAGATTTACGGTTTAATGGTCAAGGTAAAATCGTGGTTACCATGAGTATTCAAGAAAGGTACCGGGAACAGATCCGAAAAGATTCTCTGGCTACGATTGGATCTGTAGGTTTACTGGGAGATCGAACGGTAGAAATTAAGGTGGGCTCTCCAGATGCCGAAATAGCCCCACCAGGCAGCGTGCTTCCTTCTCAGGATGCCTTTGAAATTACAGAGGTTCTAGATCAAATCGGACCGGCTATTGAAGATGCGAAGAAAATCATGGCTAATGTAGCGACGGTTACAGAAAAACTCAAATCCCAGGGAAATACCCTGAGCTCTGCCATGGATCATGCCAATGAGATCCTGGAAAAGGTTAATACGGGTAAAGGGACTTTGGGAGCCCTGATTGGCGATCCAACACTCTACCAACAGGTCACGGATCTGTTGGGAAACAGCAAAAAAGTGGTCAGTAGACTGGAAGTGGCCGCTCAACGGATTGAGGGGCTCACAGCCCAACTCTCTAAAGTAACTCCTAACCTCCAAACCGCCATGAACAACTTCCAGGAAAGTTCTGCCTACATCAAAGAAAGCTCTGCCGCCTTAAAAGAGTCTTTGGAGCAGTTCCCGACTCTGGTTAAAAAAGGAGATAAGATCCTAGATAATGTGATGGTTACTTCGGAGAATATCCGAAAAGCTTCTTCGAATATTCCTGAGATCGTCCATACAGGTCAAGAAGCCGTCGATGGCGCAAACAAAGTCATGGAAGCCGCACAGAAACATTGGCTCCTGCGCGGCTACGTGGATAAAGAAGAATCGGCCAAAGTGATCACCATGGATAAACGAGATCAGCCGTACCCTCGTGAAACCTCAGGTTCGCTAAATCGGCCGGAACCGGTCGCAGAGAAGGCTAAAAAATCAACAAAGTAAAACGGACTACGTAAAACGTACTGGGAGAAGGTAAGCTCCTTACGTTTTACGTTTTACGTTGTATCTTCTACGTTTTACATTTTGCAGAAACCAGTCACCCAACTTCGAAAGCTCCTCTCTACCCTCTGGATGACTTTGTTGGTCCTGACTGGATGTGGAGGACCCATCCAAAAAATGCCCGAGTTGGCCCAAGAAGCCATCAAACTCAATAACAAGGGTTTTGACTATTATCGAGAAGGACATCTGGAGCAGGCCCTGGAGAATTATCAAAAGGCCCTGGAGATCAATCGGATAATAGATAACCGTCGAGGTGTTGCAGCCAGTTTGAATAATATCGGGGCCTTATATGAACGCCGGGGAGACCTGGATCAGGCCCTTCGGTATTATCAGCAGGCTTTGGAAGAAAACAAGCAGGCCGGAAATGAGGCCGGGGTGGTAGTAAATCTTAATAATATCGGAGGGATCTACGAAACCCGAGGGGACCTGGCGACCGCCTGGAAATATTATCAAGAGGCTTTAAATCTCAGTGAAAAAATTGATGACGATGCAGGTCGCGCCGTTTCTTTGAATAATATAGGCCACTGGTTAAAACAAAAGGGCTATTATCTAGATGCCTTGAGAAGCTATCAAAAAGCCTTGGAGATAGACACCAAGCTTAAAAATAAGGCCGGAATGGCTATCCGGTTGAATAACCTAGGAGCCGTTTATCAAGCTATGGGAGATCTGAATAAAGCCCTGGAATATTACCAACAGGCTTTGGAGTTAGATAAGCAAATTGAGAATCTAGAAGGAATTGCTGCAGGACTCATGAACATCGCAGAAATACAAAAAACCCAGGGCAATCTGGATGTGGCCCTGGATTATTATGAACGGGCTTTAACGGTAAATCAGGCCCTGGGTAACGAAATCCAGACTTCTTATACTTTAAGGAAGATTGCAGAAATTTACCAGGCTAAAAAAGAAGACGGAAAGGCCCGGGAATATTATCAAAAGGCTTCACAATTTCTCAATGATTCTAAAGGAGAAAAAAAACTCATCGGGGAAATTCCATCAGGTAATAACACCCGGTAGCTTACATTATCTTTGATGGGTTCTCTAACCCTGTTGCCGGGGCCTGTCCTGGATCCTCCTTCCAGAACTCCCTACCTTACCTTCTCCATGAACAGGGAAGAAAAAAAGGAATGCTCCGCAACCCATCCTAAACCCTTGTAATAAATTTCCAAACGATCCGGTAGGGATAGGTTTCAAATCCCCACCTTCACGTCTCTATACAGACGGCCCTAGAAATTCTATTTATGACCCTTTACTTCACAACGATCGGCCGTCATCCCCGGATTTAGTCGTAAGACCGGGCATACAGTAGTTAGAGACCGGGAAAGGACTCAAGGCAGGGCTCTAAACACAACTGAGGAATAGGGGCGAAAGACCCTGCCCTCGATCCGGCTTTTTAGGATCTATTCTTCTACCCCCGCTACTTCCCTCAAAACATCATAAAGGGGAAGTTTTTCTTCTCTGTCTTCGATATATAAAATGGCTACGATATAGTTGAGCACCTTCTTCAAGAAGATCTCGTCCTTTCCTACCAGTCTATCGACAATTTTATAGAGGAGGTCTTTCCGACTGAAATGTTGTCCTTCAAAAATAAGTCCCTCGAAGGTGGCATGGGTTTGAAGATAAGATAAAATCATCTTCTTTTGGTCTTCGCCCAGACCTTCAATAGCCTGCAAGAGCTCCTTGTCCTGAGCAGAAAGGGTAACCCCCATATAGGGTTTTCCACCGGTTTCACCCTGTAGGATAAACTCTTCATTTAGATACTTAGAGGCTTCTCGAGCATCCCGATTAAAATAAGCGAAGTCACGAAACCACTCTCGATTCACCTTCAACGCATCTGCTAATTTATATAGAATGAGCATATCCTTTGGAATTCGCATGCCATCTTCGATATGTTTAATATAAGCATCGGAAATCCCCGCTCTTTCGGCCAGTTCCTTTTTGTTTAGACCTAACTTTTCTCGTCTGGATGAAACGAATTCATGAAACTTCATACCTTACCTCTATTTCATTGGTTTGTTTGATAACTCTTTCACAAATAAACGTTAACCCCGGTTAATAAAAATTAGTTAAGTGTAAAATCCTTTCACTGAAATAGACACTTAAGTTTTAAAAGAGTTTAATCAATCTGAAACAAAAAGAGATATTTTCGTGCAATTCTAAAATTTACTATAGTTTGGAGGGGGTCCCCCTATCTTATGGCCAGGGAAGGGAAGAAATAAAAGATAAATAGAACTGCAACCCGGTAGTTGGCTATCGGGCAGGTCTTAGGGGAATTGTGGCTTAACACGGAGAATATCTGTTCAGTAATCAAGAGGAAGCGAATCCACAAGGTAAACCCATGAATAAAATTTAGTGGTATGGGAGTATAGACAGATCTTTTTCCTATCTACCAACTTCCCCGGGTTCCGGCATCCGTATCCATTTCGTCAGTGGAAGAAGAAATGCCTCCCTAATCCCCATACGAATCAGGATAAGAGTGAGATCCATGATAGGCACTTCCCTTCCTGATTTTTCTCCGCTTTGCAAGGGAAGGAACTTTAAAGTGAAGTTCCCTCCCTGTGAAACGGGGGAGAGACAGGATGAAGGTACCTTAACCCGGCGCCTATATTCCCTAACCTCCATATGGGCCAGGATAAGACTGCTAACCCCGGCGGGGCGACCTGTTTAACTTAAAAAATTCTAAATTCTGAATCCCCCGACGAAAGCCGGGGGCTACCAACCGTCCGCCCCTGACGAAGCTTTTCAGCCCTTAAACCAGGACCGACGTCCCTCTTTTGAGGCGTTTGAGAAGTTTCTGATGTTCCTGTAAAATTTCCTGAGGTAAGGTATCCCCGATTTTATTGAAAAATTCCATTTGACTTTCAGCTTCTGCGATCCAATCATCGAGATCGATATTTAAGAGAGTCGATTCGAGCTTTTCCCTGGAAATATTTAAGCCTTCCAGGTTGATACTATTGGCTTTGGGCAGATAGCCGATGGGACTCTCTACAGCTTCAGCCTTACCGGTGACTCTTTCAATAATCCATTCCAAGACCCTCAGGTTATCCCCAAATCCGGGCCAGATAAATTTGCCGGTTTCATCCATCCGGAACCAGTTTACGTGAAAGAGTTTTGGAGGATGGGGTATTTTTCTTCCCATATTAAGCCAATGCCTGAAATAATCTCCCATGTTA
Organism: bacterium; assembly: GCA_030550175.1. GTDB lineage: Bacteria > Moduliflexota > Moduliflexia > Moduliflexales > JAUQPW01 > JAUQPW01. The sequence continues at coordinate 18,587 of JAUQPW010000080.1, read as the reverse complement.
TAACCACAGAACGGGAGCATGGCCATAGGGTCCCGACGGACTACCCCTACGCGACCGGTGGCCGCTGCCGTGGTCTCAGAGGCCATACTGGCCCCTACAAAGACCCCATGTTGCCAATCAAAGGATTGATAAACCAGGGGAGCGACCCGAGCTCTGCGTCCACCGAAAATAATTGCACTGATGGGTACACCTCTGGGATTTTCCCATTCAGGTGATATAGAAGGACATTGGGAGGCCGGAGCGGTAAACCGGCTGTTGGGATGGGCACCTTTTTCTCCGGAGGTCGATGTCCAGGGTCTTCCTCTCCAGTCAATACCTTCTGCAGGAAGATCTTCCAGACCTTCCCACCAGACCGTACCATCCAGCTTTTTTAAAACGTTGGTGAAAATGGTATTTCTCTGTATGGTGGCCATGGCATTGGGATTCGTTTTCCAATTGGTACCCGGTGCAACCCCAAAAAAGCCGGCTTCCGGGTTAATGGCCCATAGTCTTCCGTCTGATCCAATCCTCAGCCACGCTATATCATCTCCCACCGTCCAGACTTTATAACCCCGTAGTGAGGGAGGTGGGACCAACATGGCCAGATTTGTTTTCCCACAAGCGCTGGGAAAAGCTCCGGCCAGGTAGTGGATCTCTCCCCGGGGATTTTCCACGCCTACGATGAGCATATGCTCGGCCATCCATCCTTCTTTTCTCCCTAACCAGGAAGCTATCCGCAAAGCCAGACATTTTTTCCCGAGTAAGACGTTACCTCCATAATTGGATCCAACACTCCAGATGGTATTATCTTCTGGAAAATGACAGATGTAACGCCGATCCACGCGAAGGTCGGCCTTACTGTGTAAACCCCTGGTAAAATCGGAGGAGGAACCCAATTCATCCAAAGCCACTTTACCCATCCGGGTCATGATTCGCATGTTCAGGACTACATAAATACTATCGGTAAGTTCAATCCCGATCTTGTTGAAGGGGGATCCGGGAATACCCATAAGAAAAGGAACCACGTACATGGTTCTTCCCCTCATGGAACCCCTAAAAATATCCCCTAACTTTTTATAGGCCTCTCGGGGGTCCATCCAGTTGTTGGTAGGGCCTGCATCTTTCTGGGATCTTGAGCAGATGAAAGTTAAGTGTTCAACCCGGGCCACATCATTCTCAGCACTCCGCGCATATAAACAACTCGGTAATTTTTCTTGATTCAGTTCTTCTACTTCGCCGCATTCTATGGCCTGTCGGGTCAACCGGATTTTCTCCTCCTCAGAGCCATCGCACCATACGATTTTATCTGGCTGGCAAAGCTTTGCCATTTCCTCAACCCAGGCTACAAGAGTTTTATTGTTCATCGGTGTCTGATCGGTACTTTTCATAAGGATTTGTAGTAATGATTTGGTCGTTTAGGTGACTAAAGTGATCGGTTTAAGAACGACTAAAGCCGTTACTACCCCTCTTATTGCCCCTTGAAGTGGGCCTCTCGTTTTTCGATAAAGGCTTTCATCCCTTCTGTTTTGTCTTCGGTAGCAAAAAGAAGATTGAAGCACTGAGACTCAATGGTCAAGCCACTTTCCAGATCGACATTAAGGCCGTGAAGGATAGATTGTTTAGCCATCTTAACAGCCAGGGGCGGACGTTTAGCCAGTTCAGCCGCTAACTTCTTAGCTTCTGCAACGACCTGCCCTTTTGGAACAACCCGGTTGACAAGACCCCATCGCTCGGCCTGAGCCGCATCGATAAAATTCCCCAGCAGGACCATCTCCATGGCCCGATGTTTTCCAACCAGTCGTGGAAGCCTTTGGGTTCCCCCGGCCCCCGGCATAATTCCCAACTTAATTTCCGGTTGCCCGAATTTGGCCGATTCAGAGGCAATGACGATATCGCAGCACATAACCAGTTCGCAACCTCCCCCTAAGGCGTATCCACTGACCGCAGCGATAATAGGCTTGGTAATTTTACGGATTCGTTGCCAGGCATTTCCGTGTACTCCCTGCATCATCTGAACAGCATCCCGGGTCACCATCTCTTTAATGTCGGCCCCTGCAGCAAAATTTTCTTCTCCCCCGGTCAGAATCATCACCCGCAACTCCGGGTCTGCATCCCAGGTTTCCAAAGCCTCTGCCAGTTCCTTCATGAGAGCCGGATTTAAGGCATTTAATACTTTAGGCCTATTCAGTGTAATGGTTCCTACAGCCCCCTCTTTCTCTACCAGGATATATTCGTAGCCCATAACCTTAAAAAGGTAAAAGGTAAAAGGTAAAAAAGGTGAAAGGAAAAATCTGCTTTACCCTTTCACCTTTCGCCTTTCACCTTTTGCCTGGTCTTTTGTTGGGTCCTTTGTCAGGACACTTGAATTTCCAGATATAAATCCCCCACTTTTCCATCCCGGGTTTTTAACCCCTTCCCTCTCAACCGTAACCGGGTTCCCGCCCGAATTCCGGCCGGAATTTTAATTCTTACCCTCTCGGTCTTTCCATTGGTCTGGTAATTAAAGATTTTTTCGGTACCCTGGATGGCTTCTTGAAGGGAAATAGAAAGAACCGAAAAAAGATCTAAACCCTTTTTTTGAGGCGATTCGACCGGGGCTTCCAGAATTCCAGCGAGTTTCTTTAAAAGATAATGACCGACTTTCCGACCTATTTTTTTCGCCCACTTCTCCAGAAAACCTGTAGGCTGTTGACCTCTGGTTTCTTCGGCTTCCGATCTGACCCAGGTCCCATTAAAAGGTCTATAGCTTCGATAGAAAACCCCCCCGGGGCTTGTAAAGATAAAGGTGTTAACTCCGCCTCTCTTCCCGCCGGAAAGTAAATGGTCCCAGAAATCCTGATCCAGTCGGAGCCCCATTCGGCTAAACTCTTCATGGAGTTGATCGAAAATATCCCGGGTAAAGGGGTTATTAAGAAGATCTCTCAAAATATCTTGCTGGGAATAGTTAAAACCCTGGCTGTAGGCCTGTCCTGCATGGGTTGAATTCCATCTGGAATTTCTTAACTGATCGTATTGCCACCTCTTGTCTCTATCCATTAAAACCGCATAGGCTTCGCTGATATCTTTAAACCTCTCTTCAGCTTGTTTATTCCCGGGATTTCGGTCTGGGTGATATTTAAAAGCCAATTGCCGGTAAGCCTTTTTTATCTCCTCTTCACTGGCTTCCGGTTTAATTCCAAGAATTCCATAATAGTCTTTATTAAATACATTTTGTGGCATTTCAGGACTCCTTTACCATCTAAAAAAGAAATCATCCCAGGGATCTTCTTCCAACCACTGTTGCAATCGGTTCAACTCCTGCCATAGCCGATTGAAAACATAATCGGCGAAGGGATCATAGAAAAAATCCCGTACCAGAGGTTCCGGAGCATAACCCCTATGCCGGGGATAGGTAACCTGGATATGATATTCCAGGGACCGCTTCCGGGCCCGGTCATATTCCCCTCTTTTTTCTTTATCCATTAAAACCGCATAGGCTTCACCGATTTCTTTGAACTTTTCCTCGGCTTCCTTATCCCCTGGGTTTCGATCTGGATGATATTGCAAGGCTAATAATCGATAAGCTTTTTTGATCTCCTCACCGCTGGCTTCCGGATGGACTTCCAGGATCTTATAATAATCCTTCATTAAGGGATACCAGAACATTTTTATCCCTCCTACCTGATACTCTTTGGATCTTTCTTATCTTAACTCTTTAAAAAAACTGTACCTTTACAGTTTTCCCTAAAGGTACAGAAACCTGGGGTTTAAAAAATTTAACTTCTGATCTTATCGATCTCTCTACGTCTATAAAGTATCGTAAAAAAATAGCTTCATCTATCATAATGTAGTATCTCCCTTTCCTTGTCAAGGATAGAAGGGAGGAAGTAAAAAGGGAAGGAATCATTAAACGGAAAATAACAAATCCGATCCTTCCTAATTTACTTTTTATGACTTTTCCCCATAGGGTTTTTGAAAATGCAGGATAAAGTTGTACATAACATAACACTCCAAGGCAAAGGGTGGGAATCCCAGGAAGCCTAATAAGGGCATCTCAAAAACTTTTAGGAAATCTCCTACAAAGGGGACGGTGTAAACCCATTTGGATCCGGCCCAGTAATTCCAGAATTCCCAGAGAAATCCACAAACCAATCCCGCTAACAGCAAAGAGTAGATCTTGGTTAAGTACCCATTTTCCAAATCTCGGAGCAAGGATTTCTCTCCCAGCCAATAGTTGATGGGATCCAGGAAAAAAACGAAACTACCCCAGACCAATGGGAAAGTATATTTGGGGAATAAAAAGGGAACGATCAAGGTAATTATGCCGATTCCCAGGGATAGATAAAGCAATCTCGGGGTGATTTTCCATCTCTTCGTGGTAGAACCTTGAAAAATCCCTAGGGCTTCGATAAGGTCGGTGGTTTCAAAAATGCCGGGAAGTACGGTGGCGAAGGAGATGGTATAGCCTAACAGGTTAACTCCTAAGGATTGGGGTAAACCGACATAACGCCAGTTCTGGATAAAAATATTGTACACCTCAAACACCAGCCATACTAAAACGGACCAGGGTAACATCAGAAGGAATTCTTTGGGTCGATCTACGATCAAGGAATGACCTTTTAATTTGAAGACCATACTATCGACGAAGAAGATATACCCGTACCAGGCAAAGGGGTAAAAGAAAGTGACGAAGGGCTCAACCTTCAAAAACATCAGGACTTCGGCTATCACCAGTGTGAGGAGTCCGATATAACCATGAAGTTTGAGGCCCTTAGTGTGAAAAGGTAAGTTTATTCTATTCATAGGGTTCATGTCTTACTCAAAACGAAAAAACTCTGAAGTCGCCGTATAATTACAGGCCTTACAGGAAACTTTCATTTCTTGTGGCCTTAAAAAGATTTCGTTCCGGGCTGAAAAGCATCGGTCACAAGAAATGGTAAAATCCTTAAATTTAATTCCGGCATACTCACGACCTACCCCATCAATAATTGTACTATAACCGCTGGGCGGGCGACATTGGCGGGGACAGGTGGTTTGAACCGTTACAAATAATCTTGTAAAGTATCGATGATGAATGACGAGTTCCAGCGAGGCTGGAGATTGGCAGATGTCACAATGAACCTGGAACCCATCGAGAAGAAATTTGCGACTGTTTAACTCCTCCTGATTTTTGATTCGAATCTTCATAATTTGGGCATTCCCTCCTTTTCTCTATCACGATTTTCTTAAATTATCCTGTTAAGCGACGGAGTTAGGATATTATCCTCCTGAGTCTACACAAACGGCCGTTATTGCCTATGTTATTCCGTTCAGGAACGAAATTATGATATAATAATTTAATTAAGTCAAAAAAAAAGTTTAAATTTTTAAAACCGCTTCAAAGCCAGAAGTCCGGGGTCATCGGAGGTTATTCTGATTTTAGATTTTTGCTTAAGGGAGTCAGTGTATACGTTTCTCGTACCCTTTCCACTCTTTCTCTCGTAATACATACTTCTGGATTTTTCCTGTGGAAGTCTTGGGCAGTTCGCAGAACTCCACTACTTTAGGGCATTTATAGTGGGCCAGGTGTTCTCGACAGAAATTAATGAGATCCTGTTCCGTTGGATGAGTTCCCGGCTTAAGGGTGACAAAGGCTTTGGGGACTTCTCCCCATTTCTCATCGGGGATGGCGATTACAGCGGCTTCCAGTACATCGGGGTGTTTATAGAGAATGTTCTCCACTTCAATGGTTGAGATGTTCTCCCCACCGCTGATAATAATATCCTTTTTTCGATCTTTAAGTTCCATGTATCCATCCGGATAAAGTACCGCTAAATCACCACTATGGAACCAACCGCCCTGAAACGCCGCCTCGGTGGCCTCCGGATCTTTGAAATACCCCTTCATGACAGTATTTCCTCGTATGACTACCTCTCCCATGGTTTTACCGTTGGCGGGTACCTCATTCATATGGGCATCAACAACTCGGAAAGGTTTCGCCGTGACATGGGAGACCCCCTGACGGGCCATCAGCCTGGCCCGAGTTTCTTGATCCAGGTTATCCCAATGGGGTTGCCACTCACAGATCGTATTAGGTCCGTAGGTCTCGGTCAAACCGTAAAGGTGAATGACCTGGATTCCCATTCCTTCCATCTTTTGGATGATGGTCGGCGAAGGGGGAGCTCCTCCTGTTGCCACCTTAATCGGATGAGAAAATCGGATTTGATTGGCCATGGGATGATGGGCTAAACCAATGAGGACAACGGGGGCTCCACAGAAATGAGATACCCGTTCCTTTTCAATCAACCGAAAGACCTGCTCGGGGTCTACTTTTCGTAAACAAACGTGGGTTCCTCCCGTGGCAGTTACGCCCCACGTGAAGCACCAGCCATTACAATGAAACATGGGAAGTGTCCAAAGATAAACACTTCGACTATTCAAACCCAACTCCAAGGCATCCCCCAGGGCATTCAGATAAGCTCCTCGATGGGTGTACATAACTCCCTTGGGTTGACCGGTAGTTCCACTGGTGTAATTGATGGTGATGGTTTCGTTCTCATCCTCGGGCCAGGTTCCAGGGGGTTCTTCTTTCCCGTCCTGAAGAAAAGTTTCATAATCGGGCCCTGGTAGAAGGGGAGAGGATGGGGTCATTCCCGTGTTTTTATCTACGACGTTAACCCACGTGGTAACACCCTTCATTTTTTCCTGGAGGGGTTGGATGAAGCGTGCAAATTCGATATCTACAAAAAAAGCCTTGGCCTCTGCATGGTTTATAATATAAGTAATTTCCTCCGGGCTGAGTCGGATGTTGATGGCTACCAGGATACCTCCGGCCAGGGGAACGCCATAATGGGCTTCCAAAAGTGGAGGAGTATTGGGCACCAAAAAGGCGACCCGGTCTCCTTTGGTAATTCCTGCTTTTTGTAAGGCATGGGCCAGTCGATGAATTCTTTGGGAGAATTGCCGATAGGTATACCGGGTCTCGTTGTAAATAACGGCCGTTTTTTCCGGAAAAACATAGGCACTTCGTTCCAGGAAGCTTAAAGGAGTTAAGGGTACATAATTTATACCAGGTTGAATCATGGATTCCTCCTTATAAGGGCAAGGTGATCCCTCTCCTTTGCTAAGGGTTGGATTCGGGAGGAAGACGTCTCCGACGGATCCCTCCTTTGTCGATAATTACAATGGAATTGGATAATTCCGCACTTGCCATGGTTTCAAGAACCTGTTTCAGGTATTTTATAACCTCCTGTTCACTATAATTTCCACCTCGAAAGAGAATCAGACCGGGTCCCTCGGCCTGTGTTAAAGTCAAAATTTTGGAATAGTTCAGATCCAGCGTAGCTACCGTAATAACAATACGATGCTCCTTTCGGGCATAGGCTAGAAGGGCTGCATCCGAATCTCGACTTAATCCCCGGTCAATGGCATGAACGGCGTCGTGGCCTTGCAAGATAAGCCAAAAGGCCAACTCCGGGGATAGCATTAAATCGACAAGAAATCTCATGGCAAAAATTCGACCGTTTCTTCCTCTGCAAGGCGAGCCGCATATCCTAAAGCCTCTAAAATATCCTCGGCTTCCAGATAAGGATAAGCTCTCAGGATGGTTTCCTGGGTCTCTCCGGAGGCTAAAAGCCCCAGCAGGCGTGAAACCGGGAAACGAAGCTCACGGATACAGGGTTTACCATTACATACCCGGGGATCTACGGTAATCCGTTCAAATCTCATCTGCTTCTGACTTAGAAACTTAGTAATTACCCAGGAGTCAGAAGTCAGAATGATGCTTGACTCCTGACTTCTAATACTAAATAGGAATATTGTATAACCTGCAGGGCAATCACCCAGAATAACCCTTAAACAGGACAACCCTTCTCACCCTCTCGCTCCCCCTCTCCTGAAGCTTCAGGAGAGGGAAAAGGGAGGTGAAGCATGGGAAGCTTCAATGTAGAAATGATATAACATCTAAAACACTTTCTTAGGTTGGAGTAAGCCCATTTCTACCGTTATCTCCTCTTGGATAGAGAATTTTAAGGGGTGATGGGTAATATTTAAATATGTCGTCTCATCGCCAGGGTGATAAGAAGGTAGAAAATAAAAGTAGACTTGATATCGATGACGACCATTATCAACCGTTAACAGATCAAAAAGATGCCCGATACGGATAAAAAGCTGTTTACTCCCATCAGGTAAGAGGTTCGTGGTATCTATATAGACTAGTTCTCCCTTCAGTTGACTTAAAGTAGGCCCTCGTTGAATAACAGTCATGAAACTCCCCTGTTTGCCTGTAAGCACCGACCATTCTTGATGACTGCGATCCAGATTTTTTTCGGCTTCCGACATGACCCCGTCTAAAACAACCCCCTGTCGGTTATTGGAGTTATAGAATTTCATCCCAAGGGCGTTTTCGTTAAAATCCAGAGCCCCCAGTACAGAAGCTTGCGAACAGTAGTGGCTTAATTTAATGGGGCTATGGATAATATTGGTATAGTAAAAGTGGTCCAAGTAATAAATAGAATCCACTTCTTCCGAAGGAAGCTTAATTCCCAAGATAAGTTCCAATTCAGGTTTACCTCGTATGATCACCCGGACGGGGCCATCTTTATAGGCACTCAATCTGAATCGGATGTCGTCTTCATCTCGCTTGAAGGTTTTGATGGCTCCTAACAAGAAAAACCACTCCAATCGAGCCCGTCCTTCTATACGGGATTTTTTAATGAGATTCTTTCCATTCCCCCCTCCGGCTTCCGTGATGAGAAGTCTCGTATAGTAGGCTCCTTCCGGTGGAGAGCTGACCAGATAATAATCCGTTGAAATAATATGTTCGCTGGAACTAGGGAGATAACGAACATAATCCCTGGGGGATCTTTCCGGAGGATTAGAAAAATAAAAGACATAAGCCCAGCCTCGATAGGCTGTTAAAGGGTCCTGGACCTCGACTTCCAGGCCAATCTCATAGCCTGAAATCCAGTTTTCTTTGGCGATCCGATCACCCAGATCCCTGGCCATGAACACCAGTTCATCGTTTTCATCCAATAACTCATGATCTTTGTCTAGATTGGCTTTAGGTCCCCGGGGTAAGACCCAGTTATTTGAGGCATCCCCTTCGTCAATCTGATAAGGAATAGGAATCAGGACCCCTTGAGGTGCTGCATAAACCCGAATATTCGAGATGGACTTCCCGAGAAGAATCTTCAGATCTTTTCCTGGTATGATAATGGGATCGGCAGTTCGAGTCAGGTTTTTTTTCTCCAGGATCCCAGGTGGAGAGGAGTAATAATTCCCAGAATCGGAATAGATGGATCTTATGGAGAAGGCGGGATTGTAAAAAATAGCCAATAAAATAAGGCTATTGATAAGGACAAAAAATAAACGGCTTACAACTCGTCGTATGAACATGGGAGGTCTCCTCTAAAATTTATCCTGACTTAAAGTTAATTTATTCACTACGCTTTGTCAATGTTTCTCGGATGAATTTGGAGTTGTAGGGGATTTTAAAAAAAATGGCATTTTACTACTTCAAAAACCGGGTAACCCCTCGAATACTCTCTACCCATTTGCTGTGAAGCCCTTGCCTGAAGGGTCGGTCGACGCGCTACCCGTCGCCTTTCTTATCGTATCCCTATAGGGATCGAAGAGAAGTTCCAGGTCCGTTCTCCGGCGTTCTCTTTAAAGGAAAAGTAAAAAGTCAAAAAAACTCAAAAATTTAAATAAAATCTCTTTAATTTACATAAATGATTTCTTTTTATAAATATCGAAGTTTTTTTAAGCTTGATTTTGTACCGCGTCGATCTTATCTTGTGGTTAGTTGTTAGCACTCTTTAGCATCGAGTGCTAACAACAAGGGTTGTTTGGTAAATTGGTTGATCAAGAGACGGAAATTAAAATTCAGATACAGAAATAAATAAAAGGAGGGTTAAAGTATGACGATTCGTCCATTACATGATCGTGTTTTGATCAAGAGACTTGAAGAGAAAGAAGTAAGAAAAGGAAGCATCATCATTCCAGACACCGCCAAGGAAAAGCCTCAGGAAGGTGAGGTCATCGCGGTAGGTAAGGGAAGGGTTCTGGAAGATGGAAAAATTCAACCCTTAGAAGTTAAAGTAGGTAATAAGGTTCTGTTTGGTAAATATGCCGGTACAGAAGTAAAATTGGACGATGTGGAATACCTGATTATGCGTGAAGAAGATATCTTAGGAATTATCGAGTAAAAGGTTTGAAATAGGTCTAAGTAAGTTGGCCAAGTGAGTAAGTAAACTAAAATTTAAGTCAGATCCTGTCTATCTGGATCTATTCTTCTTTTTTAGATAGCCTGTGGGATTAAACTACAGGCTATTTTTTTACCCCTACGAAATCCCTTGACAATTTATAAAGAACTTCGGTAAATTTCTATACCAAAAGGTGGACTCTCGCCGATAAGCCTAGGATAGGATCTCCAGTTTTAGTTGCCTACGATCTACCCAGGAAAGGGTTGTTTTTTGGGTTCTGTCTGAGAATACCTGCGTACAAGGTTCTGCCTTGAAGTAGGGATTTCTCAGATGCCGCTTTCAGGTATTGACGTCAGGTTTAAATAAACCGGCGGAGTGGTCTTCGGAGGGAAACGGGGATCTGAAATCTTCTGAAGGAGCTAAAAGCATTCTTCGGGGTTAAATTTTTATTAGTTACAGGTCACTTCTCAGGGAGTTAAAGAGATGTTCCGGGATCTAAGATCGACCCTCTAAAGGCTTCGGTCCGGGAGCAGGTAGTTAAAAACAGGAGCCCGGTGGGTAACAGACGGTTCAGGATGAAGGTCCTGAATGACCGGTTTGAGATGGTCATATCTTCGCTCGGCTTCATCATCTTGTAAAAAGGCTTGATTTCCCTCTCCCGCAACATGATGGAGAAAAGCGAGTAGGAATAGCCATGAAAGAGTATATTATAGGCATCGACTTAGGTGGAACTAATTTACGGGTAGCTGCCATTACCCGAGATGGGGAGATTATCCAGAAATCTGAAAGCAGATCAGAGGTTCATCGAGGGCGAGAAGAAGTCTTGGGAGATGTGCTAAAATCGGTAGAGGAAATTCAAAAATCTCTTCAACCCAAAGGATGGCGACCTGTGGCGATCGGGTTTGGAGTTCCGGGTCTTATTAAAGAGGGGGTCGTGGTTCAATCACCTAATTTTCCTGATTGGGATGATTTTGATTTAAAGGCTTATTTAGAGAACCACTGGAATTTACCCCTTTGGATTGAAAACGATGCCAATGCGGCAGCCTTGGGAGAGCTGTGGAAGGGAGCCGGAAAGGAGAGCAAGCATTTTTGCTGCCTTACCCTGGGAACCGGCGTGGGGAGCGGGATCATCGTAGATGGGAGAATCCTCCATGGGGCCGATGGGATGGCCGGGGAAGCAGGTCATATGGTGGTAGATCCGGAAGGACCACCCTGTGGGTGTGGGGGGTATGGGTGTTTGGAAACCTATGCTTCGGCCACGGGCCTCGAAAGAATGTCGAAGGAAGCTCTCCGCCGCGGGGCTTTTCGGGGAAAACTGCCGGATAATGTCCATGAACTATCGGCCGAAGATCTTCATGCTCTGGCTAAAGCGGGAGACCCGGAGGCCAGGCAGATTTTTGCCCAAATGGGGCGATACCTAGGCATCGGACTGGCCAATCTTATTCAGATTTTTAATACCGAGTTGATCATCTTAGGCGGTGGTGTTGCCGATTCCTGGGAATATTTTATCCCCGAGACAGAAAAACAAATCCAAACCCGGGCCTATAAGGCCCTGGCCAGACGGGTTAAAATTCGTCGGGCACTTTGTGGCGGCGATGCCGGGGTCTTGGGAGCCGCTTACGCTGCGCTCCAGGGTCTCAGAGATCTCGAGGAAAATCGTCGGCGAAGGGATGAAAGACCCTGGGGACGCTGGATATTATTGGATGAAGGAACGAATTATAAAGTCAAGCGGTTAGAGGTTAAACCGGGTCAACGACTAAGTTTACAAAAACACCAGTATCGGGCAGAGCACTGGGTGGTTGTAGAAGAAGGTACGGCTCAAATAACCTTAGACGGAAACCAGATGGAGTTACACCCCAACGAAGCCACCTTCATTCCCCAAGGAGGAGTTCATCGAATTACCAATCCGGGATCGAAACCGGTCGTTATTATAGAAGTTCAGTATGGGACCTACTTGGGGGAAGACGATATTACCCGATTGCAGGATGATTATGGAAGAGCCAATTAAAGTATGGGGGTGTGGGAGTGTGGGAGTGTGGGAGTGTGGGAGTGTGGAAGTATATACCCCCATACTCCCATACCTCCATACCCCCACACCCTTCAGGGTCCTTCGTGGTTAAAAAATGGAACACGTATACGTTGTGATCATGGCCGGTGGAAAAGGGGAGCGCTTCTGGCCCTTGAGTACACCCGAAGAACCTAAACCCTTTATTAAAATTCTGGGATCCGAAACTTTGATCCAACAGACGGTCCATCGAATTCTCCCTTTGGTTTCGGTCGAACATATTTTGGTGATTTTGGGAAAAGAACACCTTCCCTTGGCCAGAGAGCAGTTACCCCAACTTCCTGAAACAAATTTTATCGTTGAGCCTGTAGGTCGAGATACTGCCCCTTGTATCGGATTGGCCTCCCTTGAATTGGAAAAGCGAGATCCGGAAAGCATCATGATCATAATTCCTGCCGATCATTATATTCCGGATCAAGATAAATTTTTAAGCACGCTGACCCTGGCCGTTGAAGTAGCCCGGCAAGGATCTTATATTGTAACCCTTGGGATTAAGCCTACCCGTCCAGAGACCGGCTACGGATATATTTTGGCCGGAAACCAAAAAGTTACCTTGCAAGGCCGGGACGTGTTTCAAGTTCAGAAATTCGTGGAAAAACCGGATTTTGCCACCGCGGCAAAATATTTAGAAGAAGGTTCTTATTACTGGAATAGCGGGATCTTTATCTGGAAGAACAGGACCATTCAGGACCTTTTAAGCCGCTATATGCCGGCTTTGTGGCAAGGTTTGGATCGGATCAAAGCCTCTTTAGGAAGCCCAGAAGAACAGGAAGTCCTTCGGAGGGAGTTTAATCAATTCGAAAGGATTTCGATCGATTACGGAATTCTGGAAAAGGCTCCCGACGTGTTAATGATTCCCACCGATTTTCGTTGGGATGATGTAGGGACCTGGAAAGCCCTGGATCGTGTTCTCCCTTTAGATGAAAATGGAAATATCATTGTAGGTAATCATCGGGGGGTTGAAACAAAAGGCTGCATTATTTACGCAAAGGATATTTTTATCTCTACCTTTGGTATTTCTGATCTTATTATTGTGAGCTCCCAGGGTAAGGTGTTAATTTGTCATAAAGACATGGCTCCGGATTTAAAAAAACTCCTTCAATACTTATAGCATAAAATCGTGTTTTATGTTAAAATAACTTTTAAAGTAAAGGGGGGGAGTTAAACCATGGGTTCCCTTGAAAAAGAAAAATGGGTGAAAATAGCCGTTACTCTGTTTTTTGCGGGAAGCTTCTTCTTTATGCTCTACCTGCTTATTACGGACTTTTTAAAGATATATCCCTTTCCTTAGTAAACAGGAGTTGAGAATCTTAGATGAGAGTGGGGAAGTGAGGTGTGAGAGTATGGGAGTGGGGGGGGGGGGTACGGGGGTATGGGAGTGTGGAAGTGTGGAAGTATATACCTCCATACCCCCACACTCCCATACCCCCATACTCCCATCCTTTCCAAGTTTTCATGGCTTTTTTAAAAAAGAATTTCACGAAAGCCCTGTTGGTTCATAATGCTTACAAAGTAAGTAGCGGTTATCGCCAAAGGGTCCTCTACTCATTTGCTTTAGAGTGTAATATAGATGAGCAAATTGAGCTAGCCAAGGAACGTATTAAAACCGTCGATGTAGATTGGGACCGAATAAAAAGTGAGTTAGAACTTATGACCAAACTAGAACGAGAAAAGAAAAATGCCAAAGCTAAACAGGATATTAAAGCGATTTCCCATAAGCTTATTCTGAAAATTCGCTCTCTGGAACTCCCTTCAGAGGAAAAACAAAAATATATAGAAAATCTTCTGCACTTTATCCAAGAAACTTCTGGAGACGAGAATAAGCCGATCCTTTTAAATCAACTGGATTGAGGCCTAAGAGGAGGTGGTATCTCGTTCGATTATTAGCTCCATGAACGGTAAAGAGTTAGAACTCGATAAGGTATTAAGTTCCCATCGGGGAGAAAAGCATGCGATTATTATTCCGGATTTCCCTGATGCCGATGCCATTGCCTCTGCTTTCACGCATCAGTTAATCAGCCTCCAGTACAATCTCAGTGCAGATATTTTTTACTGGGGTAAAATTAATAATCCTCAGGATATTGTCCTGGTTAAGCTTCTGGATATTGAATTAATCCGTTATTCGGATACTTTGGACTTCTCGGGCTACGATGGGAGTGTGTTCATTGGTACCCAGGGTACAACGACTACTCTTCGTCAGATCCTGGAAGCAAGCAATATTAAACCCATCCTTGCCATAGATCATCATGAAGAAGAGGATTTTATCCATGCCGAGTTCCATGACATTCGAAAGGCCTCTTCAACTTCCTTTATTTATACCGATTATTTAAAAAAAGGTCTGTTAAGATTAGAAAGATCGAATCCAACCCATATCAAGTGCGCAACAGCCTTGATGTATGGAATTATGTACAAAACCGATCGATATATCTGGGCTAAAGAGGAGGATTTTCAGGCTGTTGCATTTTTAAGCAACTATGCCGATTCCAGTTTGTTGGAAGAGATTGTCAACCAATCCCGCTCCAAGAAAGTGATGGATGTGATCCAAAAGGCCCTGGAAAGTAGAGTCATCAAACAAAATTATAGTATCGCTGGAGTCGGCTATCTCCGTGCGGAAGATCGCAATGCCATTCACCAGGCCGCCGACTTTCTTTTAACTGAAGAAAATGTTCATACCGCCATTGTCTATGCCATTTTACAAAACGGTAATCGAGAGGTTTTAAGTGGCTCGTTTAGAACCCGAAAACTCACTTTGGATCCCGATGAGTTTCTCCGGGAGGCCTTCGGGCGAGGGGAGATCGAGGTTTATTATGAAGGGAAGAGTCAAAAGGTCCGTGGTTTTGAAATCCCTATTTTTTTCCTGGCAGGTACCGGAGGGGAAGAATATAACACCCTGAAATGGCGGGTCTATGATATGCAAGTTAAGCAAAAACTCTTTAACAAGATCGGGGTTTCCGAGGAGAGAGAAGAAACTTAAAAGAAAGTACCTTACGACGGAGAAATAGGGAAGTCAGAAGTTTTCCTTTCAGAAATGATCGAAAAATTTAACGTGAAACAAACCTGGCCTTCGATTTCCAAACGTTATGGGTATGGGCTTGTTTTAATTCTCGCTCTGGCCTCCATTCTTTATCCCGGTCTTCTTTATCGGTCTCATCCCTTACCGTATCCACATACCCCTCCTCCTCACCCTCTCGTTCCTCTTATCTTAACTTGGAAGAAGGGGACAGGAGATGAGGGAGAGATAGAAGCGCGAGGACACGGGAACGCGGGAGCACCAGGAACCCAAAGATATCAAGAGGCAAAGACGGAAAACAGTTCTGTGACGAGACGGAAACCCGATGTGAGGCGGAAAAATAATTTCTCATTTCCCCCCGTTCCCAGGTCTCGGCCTCTCTATACCGATTCTTCCGACTCTGATCTTATTACCTTTGATGACGGTCCGACCCCTCAGACGACTCCCCATATCCTGGATGTGTTGGATCGTTATGGGATAAAGGCTAATTTTTTCCTGGAAGGTGAAAGAATTCGGCAGTACCCCTATCTGGCTCAGGAGATTCTTCGAAGGGGACACCAACTGGGTTATCATTCCATGGGGCATCAAAACCTGGTTAACTTTTCTCGTGAAGAGATAGAACAGGACATAATAGAGTTTCGTCAGGTTGTCAAAACCTATGTGGACCCCAATTACCGGGTAATGTGGGGGAGACCTCCTTACGGAGGTTTTACCAAAGAAACCGTCAAAACCTATTTCAAGTACCGAAAGAAAGGAATCCTTTCTCACATTCCCATTAAAGATCTTACCAATCTGGTAGCCCCCCATATTCGAGAGGCCTTCCGACAGCAAGGTCTTATCCTTCAATTATGGAATGTGGATATGGAAGATTGGGAAAGGCCGGTTAATGTTCACTTTGCCGTCTCAGAACTCCTGAAACCCGGCCAACAGGTTCTTCTTTTGCACGAACTCCCTCTCTCTAACAGAATCGGTAGGCGTCACGGATCCGATGCTTACCTGAAGCTATCGGCCATTTTAGGATCTCTCCACTCTGTGGCTTTAAAATGAACCCTGCTTTAAAAGCCAAAATAGGCCAAATGTTCATGGTAGGATTTGAAGGGGGAACACCCACGGATCATATTCTTCACTTGATCAAAGAGTATCAGGTGGGAGGCATTATTCTGTTCAGTCGAAACATCCAAACCCCTGCCCAACTAAGGAATTTGATCCATCAACTTCAAGCTCAGGCCTGCCAGACCGATTTAGGATTACCTCTCCTGGTTGCCATTGATCAGGAAGGGGGAATCGTAACCCGGTTGACCCGGGGATTTACCATATTTCCGGGTAATATGGCTCTGGGAGCTGCAGACTCCGAAGAACTCGCCGGGCAAGCGGCTGAGGTTATGGCCCGGGAAATGACGGCAGTGGGAATTCAGATGAACCTGGCTCCGATATTGGATATCAATACCCGTCCGGATAATCCAGGGATTGGAGTCCGGGCCTATGGAGACAACCCACAACGGGTTGCCAGAATGGGGGTTGCCATGATCAAGGCTTACCAGCAGCATGGGATCATTGCTACGGCCAAACACTTTCCCGGAAAAGGGGATGTAGGGGTCGATGCCCATCTCGATCTTCCTTCTATTTTCCATTCCCGTGAACGGCTGGAAAAAGTCGAACTCTATCCCTTTGTGGCAGCTATCCGGGCAGGGGTTAAAGCGATTATGACCTCCCATGTCTACTTTCCAGGACTCGAGGAACCCTATTCCCTGCCCTCTGTCTCTACACCAATAGCGGCCCCGGAGACAATCAACCCATCGCCCCCTCACCCCCTGGTTCCCCCTCTCCCAACTTGGGAGAGGGGGACGGGAGGTAAGGGAGAGGGGTTGTCCGCCCCACTTCCTGCCACCCTCTCCAGGGCTATTACAGAAACGCTTTTGCGAAAAAAGCTTGGCTTCCAGGGTGTAGTGATAACCGATGATCTGGAGATGGGAGCCATTCTTAGATATTTTGACCTTAAGGAGGCCGTCGTGAGGGCTGTGGAAGCCGGAGCGGATTTGTTGCTGATTTGTCGGGATTATCAAAGGCAGTTGGAAGGACTTCAGGGACTTTATCGGGCCGTCGAAGAAGGACGCATTGGGGAGGAGAGGATCTCGACCTCTTTCCAACGAATTTTGAGTTTGAAACAGGCCTTTTGTGGAAAAAGAAGGGAAGGATGGGAAGGTGAGGGAAGGGGAGAAGCCTTCCATTCGATCGATCCGGTAGGTACGGCTGAAAATCGTCGGATCGCCTATGAAGTGGCCAGAAGGGCTGTTACCCTGGTCCGAAATCGGAGAGGACTGGTCCCTTTAAATACTTCTCAATACCGCCGACCGGTGGTCTTTTATCCTAAGGTATTTACCCTCACCCAGGTGGAGGAAGGACTGGAGCCTGTTACCCTCTTCAGTGAATTTCGTCAACGCTATCCCCGGGCCGTAGGCTTTGAATTCGATACGGAACCCTCCCCAGATCAAATCCAGCAGGCCTGCGCGGTAGGCAGGGAAGCCGATTTTATTCTTATAGGTTCTTACAACGGTCATCTCAAATCTAAACAAAAACAACTCCTTCAAGAACTCATCGCCCTCCAGAAACCGATTGTTTTGATGGCCTTACGAAATCCCTATGATATCGGTGAATTTCCGGAAATTGAGACCTGTCTGGCCTTGTATGATTACCATAGGGCCTCCATAGTGGCCGGAATTCAGGTCCTTATGGGGGATATTCAGGCTGTGGGAAGGTTACCGGTTACCATGAACCCCTAGCCGTTAACCCGTAATGGGGTTAAGTTAAAAGCCAGGAGTAAAAGCAAAGGGTTTTTTAGCTCCGTCAGGAGTGCTCTGTTTATAGCCCGACGTATCCCGTCTAAAATCCCCCGGCTTCGCTAGGAGCGGCCTGTTAAACAGGTCGCCCCCAGGGGGCTTTGAGGATGTTTAGAATGTTGTAGCTAGCGATAGGCCGTCCTACAGGACTTTAACCTTTAGCTTAACGGTAATGCCGTTGAACCGTTAATAATAGGGAAAGGCCGGTTGGGTTGCTTACCCGCTTACTTTTTAAAATACTGTGCCTGGTGTAGTCCTTTGGGATCCACATAATCCCGGATGGCATCTCCCAGGAACTGGAAGGACATAACGATGAGGAAGATTACCACCCCGGGACTGAGGATCCAGGGGTAATTAATGATGGCTTGGGCGTTGGTTGCCGCCGACAAGAGATTTCCTAAAGAGGGCTGAGGCTCCTGAATTCCCAATCCAATAACACTGAGGGAAGCCTCCCCCAGGATATATCCCGGAATACTCAATGTGGCAGCTACGATGGTGTAGTTAAAGATATTGGGGATAATATGTTTAAAAAG
>JAUQPW010000079.1 GCA_030550175.1 bacterium | reverse complement strand
ACGTGCCCTTCTTTATGAAGAGTACTCCTGGTATACCTTTTATTAAAGGTAGGGAATAACCTTGAATTAATACTCTGTTTACTTAGTGTTGCTTAACTTTTAAGTGACCCTCACCCCCCAACCCCCTCTCCCGAGGCTTCGGGAGAGGGGGCGCTTGGGGAGTTAATGTGGAGATTTGCTGGCTCCCTTCTCCCACAGCGTGGGAGAGGGGCCCGGGGGTAAGGGCAGAGAGTTACCCAGAGTTAACTTTACAAAGTATTAAGGTTCAGGGCAAAGTAAATAACTATTTAAGCAAGAAAAGGAGATGATATGCGTATAAAAACCGTTAAACGCTTCACCGCAGTTCTATCAATCATTGCTTTTCTTTCAGCAAGTCTCTTACCCGGCCAAAGCGTGGCACAGGATCAGTCTCCTATTAAGATTGGTGGTTTGGCCATTCTATCAGGCCCTCTTTCAGGTTACGGGAAAACAGGTCCCATGGGAGCCGAACTGGCCGTTAAGGAAATCAATGCGAAAGGAGGGATTCTGGGGAGAAAAGTGGAGTATATCGTTCGAGATGATGAAGCCAAACCTGATACCGGCGTACGACAGGCCAGAAGGTTAATTCTGGAAGATAAAGTCAATTTCCTGATAGGGGTTACCAGTAGCGCAGTACTCCTGGCAGTTATGGAGATTGCTAAGGAGAACAAAACCATTCTGGTTGGAACGGATGCAGCTACGGCTCGGGCTACTGGTGAAAAATGCAATAAGTATTTTTTCAGAACTTCTAACAATGCCGCTCAAGATTCTCGATCTGCGGCTTTTATTATGGCCGAAAAACCTTACAAGAAATGGGCCGTCATAGCTCCAGATTATGAGTACGGTCATTCTATGTGGGATAATTTCATAGGGACTTTGAAAAAACTCAAACCGGATGTGGAGGTAGTGGCAGAGGCCTGGCCCAAGTTAAACGCAGAAGATTACTCGCCTTATATTACCCAGGTCCTTCAAGCCCAACCGGAAGCAGTTTTCTCAGCCCTCTGGTCTGCAGGAAATATTAACTTTGTTAAACAGGCCAAACCCCACGGATTCTTTGACAAGATTCAGTTGTTTGCCATCGGAGCCGGACTTATGTATGAAGTCGTTAAAACCCTGGGCAACGAAATTCCCTTTGATAAGTATTGGGGAAGTAGCCGCTATTTTCCCTTCGCCGAGGACAAATTAATTCCTGATACGCCCAAAAATCGAGAGTTTATAGAAGCCTATAAAGCAGCTTATGGGGATTACCCCGAGTATATTGCTGAAGAAACTTATGCCGGAATTTATTTTATCAAAGCCATGGTAGAAAAAGCGGGTAGTCTCGATGTAGAGGCCCTGATCAAAGCCGGAGAAGGACTTAGCTTCGAAGCTCCAGAAGGTACAAAATATATCCGACCGGAAGACCATCAGGTCGTAGAAGATGTGGTCTGGGGACGGTTAGGGCCCAGTAAAAAATACCCCTTCCCAGCATTGGTCGAATACCTAATCGTTCCGGGTTCGAAGGCAACTCCACCGGTAGAGGAAACAGGGTGTAAGATGCAGTAATTTAGAGACACGGGGGTGTAGGGACGCGGGGACATGAGGACATGGGGACACCTTCCTTTTAGGACATCCCGGGCATAGAAGAGCGCGGACGCGGAGACACGGAGACACGGGAACACAAAGGCATTGATATAATCATTCTTTTCTTATCTCTGTATCCCCGTGTCTCCGCGTCCCCGCGTCCCAAGTATTAATGGCCTTTTTCTTCATTCAGTTCCTAAACGGGCTTAATTATGCGATGGTCTTGTTTTTGATTTCATCCGGATTAAGCTTGGTATTCGGGGTCCTCGGTGTTTTGAATTTTGCCCATGGTTCCTTATATATGTTGGGGGCTTATAGCGCTTTTACGTTTCTTCAATACTTCCAAAATCTTTCCATGGGATTCTGGCTTGCCCTTTTACTGTCGGTTCTAAGCGTAGGAATCATAGGTGGGATTATCGAAATTGTTTTCCTCCGACCCGTTTATCGCCGCCCCCATGCCTATCAACTTCTTTTGACCTACGGATTGATTCTCATCCTGGACGATTTGGTAAAAATGACCTGGGGGACCGATTATAAAGTCGTTCTAAAGCCCCAGGTTCTATCTGGATCTGTAAAAATTTTTGGAGATGCCTATCCGGCCTACGATCTGTTTATTATCTTTCTGGGCCCCCTGGTAGCCCTGGGGCTCTGGGTGCTCGTTTATAAAACGAAGTTAGGGATGTTTATTCGGGCTGCTTCCTTAGATCGGGAAATAACCGATGCCCTTGGGATCAATGTTCCTGCCTTATTTACCCTGGTATTTATACTGGGTTCTTGTCTGGCCGCATTGGGCGGTGCGCTGGTTGGCCCCATTCGGACGGTTTCTCCCGGTATGGGAATCAATATCATTATCGATGCCTTTGTGGTAGTCATTGTAGGAGGACTGGGAAATTTACAGGGAGCTTTTCTGGGTTCTTTAATCATAGGTCAGTTGGAATCTTTCGGAATTTTGATCATCCCCCGATTTAATATTGCTTTTATTTTTATTTTGACGGCAATTATCTTAATTACAAGACCTCAAGGATTGGTTGGAAAAGCAAGGATTTAAGGAATAAAAGGTCATGGGTAAACATCATCGGCTACCTGGATTAAATGTTACCCATGACGTAGGACAGAGAAATTGAAATCTTCCTCTTTCCCCCTGATCGGTTGGCTCATATTCATAGGTGTGTGGATTTATTTGCCTTACTGGGTCTCCCCATTTAAACTTCTTCTTTATATTGAAATCCTCATCATGGCCCTTTTAGCCACCAGCTTTAATCTGCTGTTCGGCTATACAGGTCTCCTTTCCTTTGGACAGGCTGCTTACTTTGGTATCGGTGCCTATGTCTGTGGACTTATGTTGATGAAGATTTCTTCTTCCTTCTGGCTGGCCATTTTAGTGGGGGTTATTTTTGCAACCCTTTCGGCATTCGCTATAGGATTTTTCTGTGTACGACTGACAGGAATCTACTTTTCCATGCTGACCCTCGCCTTTGGTCAGATGGTTTATGCCATCGCTTTTAAATGGTACGACGTGACCGGTGGAGATAATGGCCTGGTAGGGGTTCCTAAACCCACCATTAGCTTTTTTGGATTGATCTCCCTGGATTTGGCTTCTCCTTTGTATTACTATTATTTTGTTCTGGTCTTTTTTATCCTTTCTACCTTTCTGCTCTGGAAAATAGTACATTCCCCTCTGGGATATATATTACAGGGAATCCGAGAGAATTTAGAAAGGGTAAATTTCTCGGGTCTTGAAGTGAAAAAATTTCAATTGATCGCCTTTTCTATTGCGGGTTGCTTTGCCGGATTGGCCGGGGCACTTTATGCACCCTTCGCCAGTACTGTATCTCCGGATGTGGTGGGTTGGACGAAATCTGCAGAGCCTGTTTTGATGACTCTTCTGGGCGGAAGCGAAGTATTTCTTGGTCCTATCTTGGGATCCTGGTTGTTTCTTCTGTTAAAAGATTATATCATCTCCCATACCGATTTCTGGGAAATTTACTTCGGTATCACCCTTGTTTTCCTGGTCATTTTCTTACCCGGTGGAGTAATGGGATTCTTGGGAAATCTCTGGAGTAGAGTAGCGAGGAGGTAGAAGGATGGGAGTGTGGGGGTGTGAGAGTATGGGAGTGCGGGAGTATGGAGGATATGGAAGTCTGGGAGTGTGGGAGTGTGGGAGGATTTACACCCACACTTCCCCACTTTCCCACTTCCACACTCCCCCACTCCCATACTCTCACACTCCCATAAAGGGTAGTTCCTGGGCGTGGCGATTATTCTTGAAACCAAACAATTGACGAAAAGCTTCGGAGAGCTCCGGGCTGTAGATCAGATAAATCTTTCGGTTGAGGAAGGAGAAATCCGGGCCATTATCGGTCCCAATGGGGCCGGAAAGACAACCCTTTTCAACTTAATCTCCGGACGACTTCCGATAGACTCCGGACAGATCCTCTTTCGGGGGAAAGATATTACAAACCTTCCGGTTCATAAAATCCTCCGTTATGGAATCAGCCGATCTTTTCAGATCACCAATATCTTCCCTAAGTTAACCGTCTTTGAAAATGTCATGATTCCGGTAGTATCTCGTATCGGAAAAAGTCTGAATTTTATCACCCCGGCCAAGAAAATTCCCAAAGTAAACGAAGAAGTTTATAAGGTTTTGGAGAGTATCGGTCTGACGGAGAAGGCCTATCTCCCCGCTACTGCCCTGTCCCATGGAGATCAGAAACGGTTGGAGATGGCTATAGCTCTGGCCAATCAACCCACGTTGATGCTCTTAGACGAACCCACGGCAGGAATGTCCCCAGAAGATACTGCTCAAACCGTAGAGCTTATCAAAAAAGTTTGTCAAGAGCTGGCAATTACCATTGTTTTTACCGAACACGATATGGAGATTGTTTTCTCCATTTCAGATAGAATTTCGGTTTTACATCAAGGTCGTATTATCGCAGAGGGAAAACCTCAAGATATTCGATATAACGAACGGGTTATTGAGGCTTATTTGGGAGAGGTTCCGTGATTTTGGAAGTTTCACACATTAACACGTTTTATGGGATGAGTCATATCCTGCATGATGTTTCTCTTCAGGTTGATAAAGGGGAAACCGTTTGTCTGTTAGGTCGAAATGGTGCCGGGAAGACCACCACTTTTCGGAGTATCATGGGTTTAACTCCTCCAAGATCCGGGAGTATCCGATTTAAAGGTGTTGAAATTGTCGGAAAGCGTCCTTTTCAAATCGCCCGATTGGGAGTTGGTTTTGTCCCTGAAGATCGAAGGATCTATTCAGATTTAACGGTACTTGAAAACTTAAAAGTAGCTCAGCGAAAACCCCGAAATAGCCAAGAGGAGTGGACGATTGAGAAGATCTTTGAGGTCTTTCCAAAGCTTCAGCAACTCCAGGCTCGACGAGGTCTTCACCTTAGCGGTGGCGAGCAACAAATGCTGACCATTGCCCGTACGTTGATGGGAAATCCGGACCTTCTTCTGCTCGACGAACCTTCGGAGGGCCTGGCTCCGCTTATTGTTAAAATGCTTGGAGAACTTATCCAACGGATTAAACAAGAGGGGGTTACCGTCCTTCTGGCCGAGCAAAATTCTAAATTTGCCATGAAGTTATCGGATCGTGGTTATGTCATCGACGATGGACGAATCCGTTATCACGGAAGTATTCAAGAGCTCTCCGAGAATGAAGAAATCAAGAGGCGATATCTGGCCGTATAATCAGGAAAAGCAGAATCAAGGGTTAGAAGTTAGAAATCAGACGTCGAAGGTCGGTCAAGATTCCTTCTTCTGGCTTCCAATTTTTCGACCCTTTAAATTATGAACATCCCTATAGAAAAAGTTATCCAACGGTATATAGAGAAGAATAAAAAGTCGATGCAACTCTACCAAAGAGCCCAAAATTCCCTTGCAGGAGGTATTACACGCACCAGTACTTATTTTCAACCCTTTCCAGTATACATGGAACGCGGAGAGGGTTGCATGCTTTACGATGTAGATGGGAATGAGCGCGTGGATTTCCTGGGCAATTATACCTCGATGATCCATGGATACAATCATCCAAAAATCACAGAAGCCGTTACCAGACAAATCCAAAAAGGGTCGTGTTTTGGTGCTCCGACGGAACAGGAGATCAAACTTGCCGAACTTCTCATCTTGCGGGTTCCTTCCATCGAGCGGATTCGCTTTGCTTCCTCCGGTTCGGAAGCCATTATGTTTACCCTTCGACTGGCCCAAGGATTTACAGGAAGATACAAGATTGCCAAGATTGAAGGGGGGTTCCATGGCTCTTACGATTATGCCCTTATGAGTATGCATCCTCCTTTAGACCAGGTCGGTCCTGTGGAATCTCCGGCCGTTATCCCGGATGCTGTGGGAATCTCACCGGCCATTTCCGAACAGATGGTCATTCTTCCCTTCAACGATCAGAAAAACAGTGAGCGTCTGATCCTGAAGCACAAACATGAGCTTGCCTGTGTGCTTATCGAACCCATCCTGGGAGCCGGGGGTATAATCCCGGCCAGGAAAGAGTACCTGCAGTTCCTTCGAGAGATTACCCGGCAATACGGGATCTTATTGATCTTCGACGAAATCATTTCCTTCCGGGTCCGTTTGGGTGGAGCTCAAGAAATGTATGGAATTCGCCCCGATCTGACGACCTTAGGAAAAATTATCAGCGGAGGCTATCCGGTTGCAGCCTTCGGTGGACGCGAAGACATCATGGCCCTGATGGATCCAAGAAGTGGAACTCCCAGGATTCCCCACAGCGGTACTTTTAATGGAACTCCGGTAGGTATGGCAGCCGGATTGGCCGCCATGGAGGCGTTGACCCCTGAGGCCATGGATCGAATTAACCAGATGGGGGAAAAACTCCGAACCCTGATCACCGAGACCTTCAAAAAACGGGGTGTTAAGGCTCAGGTGACCGGGGTTGGCTCTCTCTTTAATATCCACTTCTCAACGGAAGAAATCCTGGATTATCGATCGGCCCAGCGAGGGGATATGAAAAGCCGAAATCAACTTTTCTTCTCTCTCCTGAATCGAGGGATCTTCCTGGCTTCCAGAGGGTTGGGCTGCATCTCGACGGCTATGACCTGGGAACACCTGGATCGGTTCAATACCAGCTTGAATGACGCGTTGGCGGAAGATATGGGGTATTAACGGCATGGCTCAGATCCATGGGATAGCTAAATCGTAGAAAACCCATTTTCCTTGACAATTACTCCCATGAAACATACCTTTTTGCTTGATCCTCTTTTATCCAAAAAAATACCCATTCCCATGAGAAGGTTAGGATATTTTCCTGTTAAGTTTGGATATAACGGGGAAGTGACCCACAGGTCACCCCTATGCATAGAAAGGCTTTTAGGGTTATAAATGAATATTACGGAAAGGAGAAAGAGAATGAAAGTTGCTGATGCCATCGGTCAAATTTTAAAGATAGAGGGGGTAGAGTACCTGTTTGCCTATCCGGTCAACCATATTATTGAGGGTGCCGCGAAGGTAGGGATTCGTCCCATCATCGTCCGTCAAGAGCGTGTAGGCCTTCATATGGCCGATGCCCTCAGTCGGGTGACGTCGGGTGAGAAAATCGGGGTGTTCTGCATGCAAAGTGGGCCCGGGTCGGAAAACGCTTTTGGAGGAGTAGCCCAGGCTTACGGGGATTCTGTACCTATCGTGGTGCTGCCCATGGGGTATCCCCGTACCATCACCAATGTACCTCCTAATTTCAATTCTTTTATCAATTATCGTCATGTGACCAAGTCTTGTGAACAGGTCATTCTACCTCAAGTCTTACCGGATGCCTTGCGACGTGCTTTTACCCAGGTGAAAAACGGTCGACCGCGTCCGGCATTGGTAGAAATTCCCAGTGATCTTTTTGCAGAGGAGGTCCCGGAACCTTTAAATTATCGTCCTACACCTAGATTACACTATGCACCGGACGTACTCGAGGTCCAAAGGGTTGCCCGGGTTTTACTCAATGCTCAGCGACCGGTTATCTATGCAGGACAGGGAGTTCACTATGCGAAAGGCTGGCAAGCTTTACGTGAATTAGCAGAACTACTGGAAGCGCCAGTTACTACCAGCCTGGCAGGTAAAAGCGCTTTTCCGGAAAACCATCCTCTGTCCTTAGGTTCTGGTGGTAAGTCCATGCCCCAAACGGTTTATGATTTCCTTCAGAAGGCGGATGTAATTTTTGGTATTGGATGTAGTTTCAGCACCACCAACTTTGGGGTGAAGATACCAAAAGGCAAGACAATTATTCAGGCTACGCTGGATCCAGCGGATATTAACAAGGATGTGGCGGTAGAATATGCTCTGATCGGAGATGCCCGATTGACCCTTGAGGCTTTGGTGACCGAAATTCGAGACCAATTAAGGGGTAAACCCCGAGGTCGCGCAGAGCAGGTGATTCAAGAAATCAAAACCATTAAGGGGGAATGGCTGGCTAAATGGATGCCTAAGCTGACTTCTAAGGATGTTCCCCTTTCTCCTTATCGGGTAATCTGGGATCTGTTGCATACGGTAGACGTGGCTAATACCATCATTACCCATGATGCAGGAAGCCCCCGAGATCAGCTTTCACCTTTCTGGGAATCGGTTACCCCTCTTTCTTATCTGGGTTGGGGTAAGACCACCCAACTGGGTTACGGACTTGGGCTGATTATGGGTGCCAAGCTGGCCAAACCGGATAAGTTGTGCATCAACGTCTGGGGAGATGCTGCCATTGGTTTTACAGGTATGGATTTCGAAACCGCGGTCCGGGAACGCATACCTATCCTTTCTATTCTATTCAACAACTTCTCCATGGCCATGGAGCTGCCGGTCATGCCGATCTCTACAGAGAAATATCGCAGTACCGATATATCCGGGAATTATGCCGATATGGCCAAAGCCTTCGGTGGGTACGGAGAACGCATTACTACTCCCGATGAAATCATCCCGGCTATCAAACGAGGTATCCAGAAAACAAAAGAGGGTATTCCCGTCTTACTGGAATTCCTTACTGCCAAAGAAATTACGTTTTCCTTATTTCCCTAAACAAGGAATAGAGGGAAGAGTTGGTAAGATTTGCTCAGGAGACTAAAAGGATAAGATTGTTGACTTTGTTTGGAACCAAAAACCAGGCAAAGCCAGAACCCTGAAAGGATAGGAACGTATGGTCGATGTCGAGCAACGGCTTAAGGAATTAGGAGTAACCCTTCATACCCCGGACCGCCCGTTGGCGAATTATGTCCATGCCGTACGCACCGGAAATCTGATCTTTCTTGCCGGACATGGACCGAGAAAGCCGGAAGGGGGTATGGTGATAGGTAAGGTGGGACGTGAGATAGATTTAGAGCAGGGAAAAGAGGCAGCACGGCTGGTGGCTATCAACCTGCTATCCTCCCTTAAAGCCGAAATTGGAGATCTGAACAAAGTTAAACGTATTGTCAAGGTGTTGGGTATGGTCAATGCCGATCCATCTTTTACCAATCATCCTGAAGTCATAAACGGTTGTTCGGATCTACTGGTAGCTATTTTTGGAGATCGTGGCAGGCATGCACGTTCGGCTGTTGGAATGGGTTCTTTACCTCGAAATATACCCGTGGAAATCGAAATGATCGTGGAAGTGGAAGGGTAATTATGTCCATTTTCCCTAAAAGGGTATAGGTTCGGTAGGCTTTTATGGGTAATACCCTGCCCGTTTTATCTGTTACAGGTATTCACAAAACCCCTCCTCCACTTCGCAGGTACCAGGATAAGGTCCGTGGATTTCAAATTGGGGTTGGCTGACTCCGGTGGGGCGGCCTGTTTAATCTGATCCGGAACAGGTCGTTCCTGGAGAACTCAACAAGCATGGGAAAATTTATGAGCCTTTCTCTTTGGAAAGGATTTTTCTAACTTTCTCCTCAAGTCTAGAAACCCGCGAAGGATCGTTAAACCAGTATTCGTCCAGATAAGGTCGAAGGGTATAGTTCCAGAGAAGTCGAAGTTTATCTTGATCCAATTCCGGATCCATAAAATAGCTGAACCCGATCTTAAAGTGCTTATCTTCAATGGCCTGGTCCAGGAGGGTAAAAATCTTTAATACCGGTTCCATCATGGAAGGACAGTTCTTTTCAAGCCAGCGTTTTAAAACAGCCTGGTCGGCTTCGAAGGAAACAAAATGGAATCGCCGACGCAATGCAAAATCGACTAAAGCAATGGAACGATCGGCTGTGTTCATAGTTCCCAAGATATAAACATTCTCTGGAATGGAAAAGCGTTGACGTGAGTAGGGAAGGATGATCTCTTGATCCCGGTATTCCAGCAGGTAGAGTAACTCTCCAAAAATTCGGGAAAGATTTCCACGATTAATTTCATCGATAATAAAAACGTAATTTCCTTTTCTCCCCCGAGCTTCTTCGCAAAACGCCTTAAAAAGACCTGCTTCTACTTCGTAAGTTACGTCGTGGAAACCCTCTCGGGTTTGAACAACTTGAGGTCGAATTCCCTCCATAAATTCTTCATACCCATAAGTAGGGTGAAATTGAACAAGCTGTACCCGACCCTCAGATCCTTGGAGATATCTGGCAAACTTTTGGGCAACATAAGTTTTTCCGGTTCCAGGAGGCCCTGTAAAAATCACCTGCTTTTTCCCCGAGTTTAATAAGTTTTCTATACTTTTAAGGAAGGATTCTTCCAGGTAAGTTTCTTCTAGAAGTTGTTGAAAGGTATAAACCGGTAAGGACGTCGTGGAGGGATAGGATGGGGGTTCTTCTTTAACCAAACCTCGGAGGGCTTTGGTCCAAGGTAAAACAGGTCGGTCGGTCGCTTGTATCCGGCTGTTTAGCTTCGAAATGGGATCCGGAGTTGTAACAAAAACATAAAAGGGATAAAGATCTTTAAAAATCTCCTCTATCATCTGAACCAGCTCCGGTTGATAGAGGCGAGGTTCTTGCAGATCTAGCTCCCGAATTATCGTCATTTCCCGGGCCTGGGCCCAGGTTTTTAGGGCCTCTAAATCGTGTACTTCAGGAAGTGGATGGGGAACCTCCTGGGATTTCTTAAAGGTTTCGAAGATATAGGATTCCTTTAAAACTAATTCCCTCAGCAGGGATTGAAAAAAATGGGGATTCTTTTTAAGATTTTTTTGAAACCGCATCCACACCAGCCTGGCCTCGGATCCCAGATGAAATCCCACCCGAACCTTTTCAGGATGAAGGCTAATAAAAAGCTGGGCATCGCTCTGTTTGGTTCGGTTCTGACGATAAAATGCCCCCCAGTAATGGGTATAGTATAAGTTTACTCCCGATTTCCCCTGGATATGAATCCGGGAAAGGCATTTTCCCGTTTTGGGGGTGGTTTCCCATTTGAAGGCGGGAAAGGTCTGGGAGACAAAAGGACCCAAATCACTAAAAAGGGCTCGAAGGGGTTGATCCAGGTAACGATAAAACTCTTCCCGGTGGGCTGCAAACCATTCTCGGGTATTATGGGCCTGCAAATTTTTGAGAAATGTAAAGGTTTGTGGAAAAAAACCCTTAAACCTTTGAACCGGAAAAGATTGCATAATTTTATATACTTTAAGGGGAAAGAAGATGTCAAGATGAAGGTAAGTAAATCAGGCAGCTCAGGTAAGCTCGGATGAGGAATAAATTCTCTTATGGAGTTTTATCTAATACTTCTGTTCCTATCTCGTTCCCAGATTCCATGTGGGGATACCTGCCGGGAGGACTACCTTGTCGGAGAAATTTAAGACCGGTCAGTCTTGCACTTTAAATTCGGTGAAAGGGTACGGTGAGATCTGCTGAGGGCGACCCCTGGGATCGCCCTTACGCCTTTATTTATAGCACCCCTATCCGACTCGGTGGCCAGAATCGGAAAAATACCTTGGCCAGTAGATTTTCTTTAGGAAGGAATTCCCAGACATGACCGTCATGGCTGTTATTTCGATTATCTCCTAAGACGAATATATGGCCTTTTGGAACCCGCTTAGGTCCGAAGGTGTATTCTGGAGGTTCCTTGATATAATCTTCCTTTCGAGGTTTTCCGTTAACATATAACACGCCGTTTTTTATTTCCACAACATCTCCTTCCACGGCCACCACTCTTTTAACATATCGTGGAACATTGGTGTGAGCCTCTGGGGGAGGGCGAAAAACAACGATGTCTCCGGGTTTGGGATCTGTAAACCAATAAATAAATTTATTTCCCAGAATACGATCTCCAATCTGGATGGTCGGTACCATGGAACTACTGGGTACCAGGTAAGCTTCTACAACGGTAGCCTTGATAATAAAGGAAAGAATAATAGCAATAACTCCGGTTTTAATCCACTCCAGAATAACGCCTTTGTAACCTTTAGTCATATCGGTTTTCCAGTGTTCTATGATTTTTATATACTGTTGCATAAATAGTACAATCCTTTGAATAGCTCTGTCCATTCTTGTTAAAAAAGAAGCAGAATTAGCTACGGTTAATACCCCCAAAAACCTAAAATTCTGAATGAGCACGCACTCATTCTACCTCACAACCACAGCAGTTTTAACATACAGAAAGGGAGATCTTTTTGTCAAGGAGTTTTATAATCGTGCGGCCACCTCCTTGGCAAAGTAAGTCAGTATAATGTCTGCCCCCGCTCGTTTAATTCCCAGTAACATCTCCATCATAGCCCGCTCCCCGTCTATCCATCCTCGGGCCGCAGCCGCTTTAACCATACAGTATTCACCGCTCACATTATAGGCCGCTGTTGGCATACCCAACTCTGTTTTAACTCGATACACTACATCTAAATAAGGAAGAGCCGGTTTGACCATTACGATATCGGCACCCTCTTCAATGTCCAGCAGGGTTTCCCGAATTGCTTCCTGACTGTTCCCGGGATCCATTTGATAAGACCGACGATCTCCAAATTGGGGAGCAGAGTGGGCGGCATCACGAAAAGGTCCATAAAAGCTTGAGGCATATTTAGCCGAATAAGCCATGATAGGAACGTGGGAATACCCGCTATTATCGAGAATTTCTCGAATCGCCTTAACCCTTCCATCCATCATGTCGGAAGGTGCTACCATATCTGCACCGGCTTTTACGTGGGATAAGGCTGTTTTTTGAAGAAGCTTCAACGTTTCATCATTTTGAATCTCTCCATTTAACACTACCCCACAATGGCCATGATCTGTGTACTCGCACAGACAAATATCGGTAATGACCATCATGTTGGGGACCCTTTCTTTGATAGCTCGGACGGCTCTCTGGATAATCCCGTTTTCGTCATAGGCTCCAGAACCCATGCTATCCTTACTTTCGGGAATTCCAAAGAGCAGAACCGCAGGAATCCGCAAATCATAAACTTCCTTAACCTCTTCCACCAACCGATCCACAGAAAAGTGATAATTTCCCGGCATGGAAGGTATTTCACTTTTAATATGACTTCCGGGAACCACAAACAAAGGATAAACCAGATCATCCACAGAAATACGAGTTTCTCGTATCATCCGACGAAAACTCTCGTTTTTTCTGAGTCGTCGAGGACGATAAATAGGAAAACTCATAAGCTTTCTTGTGTGGGAGTGTGGAGGTATGGAAGTAGGGGGGTATGAAAGTATGGAGTGTGGGAGAATTTACCTCCATACCTCCACACTCCCATACTCCTATACCCCCATACTTCCACACTTCCATACTTCCATACCTCCATACCTCCACACTCCCATACCCCCATACTTTCCTTACCGTTTTTCCCAGAAAATCTCTGCATCCGACCTCCGCACATACAGGGGGACCAGAGAGAAGGGATCATCTTGATCTTGTTGGATTAGACGTTGAAGACCTAGCCAGGCGATTAATCCACCCCTTGGGGAAGAATGGGCCGGGTCTGCAAAAAGAGCCTTTTCACCCAGGGCTTTTGTAATATGGGATTGATAAAGAAGCAGGCCGTTTCCTAAAAATACCACAGGTTCTTGAATTTTCTCCAGAACTTTTTCAATAGAGCCCACCTGATAATCTGATATTCTTTGAGCCTTATGGCCATCAGACCGATAAAAAGCCGAGTATACTTCCTGTTTCCTGGCATCCAGAATGGGGCAGATCAGCCTGTCTGTTAAAGGAAAATGCTGGGCCAGGGCATCTAGAGTAGGAATTCCGACAATGGGTTTCTTCAGGCTGTACGCCAGGGCCTTTGCCGTAGTTACTCCGATGCGTAGTCCTGTGAAAGATCCGGGTCCAAGGGCAACAGCTATTCCATCCAATTCTTCCAGCTTTAAATTCACTTCCTTCAGCAAAAGGTCTATCATGATCATCAATCGCTCGGAATGATTAGCCAGATTACCTATCGTATACTCCCCCATTAATTCCCGATCATTAAGAAGTCCGACACTTCCTGTCATGGTGGAGGTGTCAATTCCTAAAATCTTTAACAAGAGTTGTCTTCAGCGAACATCGAGAGGCGATGGGTAACCTCCCAATCGCCAATCGTCAATCGCTTCCTAAAAGAGTAAACCATGAACATTACTTTATCCTTCCTTATTCATTAGCCGGTATTTCCGGTTTTTGCTGCCTCGATCCCTTCCTTTTCATTGACCCGTTGGAGTAAGATCAAACCCAGGGTAAAGAAAAAACCTATCGAAAGTACTGCATACCGTTGATTACCCGTCCAGGAAGATACAGTACCAAAGACCAGAGGTCCAACAATAGCCGAAAACTTTCCACAGACTGCTTCGAATCCAAAGAACTCTGCACTTCTTTCTTTAGGTGAAAAACTACCGATCAAACTACGGCTGGCCGATTGGGAAGCACCGATGGTCGTTCCGGCTATATTGGCAATAATCCAGAAACTCGCCTTGGTCTCACTAAAATAAGCGCCGATGATGACCATAATCCAGATCAACAAGGTAATACTGATGGTTCTTTTGGCTCCGATCCGGTCGACCACAAAACCAAACAGGAAGGCACCGATGGCTGCTGTTATATTAATCATGATAATTAAAGTAATATTCTCGCTCACGGTAAAATGCAAGGTATCCTGGGCATAGGCGGCACTAAAGGCGATGGTTGTGGCAATGGCATCATTAAAGAGAAAAAAGGCCAAAAGAAACTTGAGCAGTTCTCGATATCGTTTTATTTCCCGAAAAGTACCAACTAATGTTGAAAAACCAGCCCGAATATAGCCTTGCCCGGCCGGAGGAGTTCTAGGTACCGCCCGCTCTTTTAAAAAAATAAAGGTAGGAAGTGAAAAAACTAAAAAACAGAGGGCTATGACCACAAAACTTAACCGACAGTTCAATAGATTTTCCGGGGTGAACCCCCCTTTGACAAGGGGAAGGACCATCACTAAGGAAACCAGACCACCCAAATATCCCAGAGCCCAACCATAACCTGAAATACGCCCTATATTTTCAGGGGTCGCAATCTCAGGCAAAAAAGCATTGTAGAAAACAATCCCGCCTTCAAATCCGATATTGGCCAGAATGAAAAATAGCATTCCAGGTAAAAGATCTCCCTCCTTAACAAAGAAGAGAAGTGCGGTGAAAAGAATACACTGAAGGGAATAAAATCGGAGAAATTTTTTCTTAGCCCCAGAATAATCGGCTATGGCACCTAATATCGGTGAGGACAGGGCTACAAATAACATAGACAAGGAAATGTTCAGCGCCCAAAAAAAATCTCCTTCCTCGGGAGAGTAACCCTTAAGTACGACCTCTTTAAAGTAAAGAACATAAAAAGCGGTGACAATAACGGTTGTAAAGGAGGAATTAGCAAAATCATACATGCACCAACTAAAAATTTCTAAATTACTTGCTTTCTTCGCCACAAAAGTTCCTTTAATTTTAAACGATAGCCAGAGGTCGGATCGGGGAACCGGTTGCTCCGACAATCTTAAGGGGGGATATAATTGTAAGAAAGGAATAAATACGATCTCGAGATAATTCTTCAAGGTTAATCATTTCAATAATATGAATGCCATTTTTGACCAGCAAGGTCATATGAACCGGCATCCGATTGGTGTTGGGCTTCACACATTCATAGGTAATGGTATCGCTTCCGGTCACACGAATTTTCTTACTGGCCAGCCATTCCGCTGCATCGTTATTGGGGCCCGGAAGGCCGGTATCCTGTCCGATGTAAGTTTGGGGAGTATTCCAGTGCCTGATCCAACCCGTACGAATAAAAACGGCATCACCCGGATTAATAGAGACCCCTTCAAACTTTGCTACAGCTTCTAACTCTGCCGATGAAATTTCATAGGTGGGGGGTAAGACCTCCATATTCTGATACGCCGGAACATCTAACAAAACTCCCGGACAGAGAATGGGAGCGACCGTTTCCATACCGTGGGATTTTAATCCCTTTCCTCCGGTTTGAGCTTCTATCGCATCAACCCCCCCATAGAGTTTACAATTCTGGGAGATATGTCCTAATCCATCGAGATGCGTTCCCATATGTCCGCACATAACCAGGAGCTCATTGGCTCCGCTGAATCCATTTTCTCGAAAGACATCTCCATGTCGTCGGACCATGGTAAAAATATAAGGTGGATGGGTAGGATAAACAGGCATTCCCATATATATAGGCTGGCCAAGGTCATAAATTTTACTATTCCGTGCAATGGTATCTCGAATTTCAGGTGATAGCATTTCTCTATAATAAAAGTACGGGAGTGTGGGGGTATGGAGGTATGGGAGTAGAGGGGTATGGGGGTGTGGGAGTAGGGGGGGGTGGGGTAAATTCTCCCACACTTCCACACCCCCACACTTCCACACTTCCACACTCCCACACCCCCATACCCCCACGCTCTTACTTTTTTGTTAAAGTTTTTAGTCTCTCGGTTGCCAGCTGTCCCAGCCGACTTCTTTCACCGTTGCGTTGGATAACCAATTGGTACATGGCTACTGCATTTCCCCGATCCTCCATATCTTCATAACAGAATCCCATTTTTAAGAGAACCAGACCGGTTCGGGAGCTATGGGGATATTTTTCTAAAAAAGCTTGATAAAGCTGGAGGGCTTGATCTGGCTTTTGGCTCCGATATCGATAGGCTTCTGCCAGTGCCAGATAAGCTTCCTCGGCCTGGGAAGTCTCCGAATATTTTACCATAATTTCCCTTAGTTCAGATTCTCCCCGGTTAAAATTACCCATTCGGATCTCCTGTTGTCCTTTTTCTAATCTGGTCTGAAGGACTTGAAGGGTATCTGCAGGGATAGAAGAGGTTGAGGAAGGTTGAGAAAGGATAGTTACCTCTGACTTTGATCTTTCAGATAAATCAAAAGTTTTCCATATTCCCAAAGTTAAGAGACCAGCTACCATAACTCCGGTTAAAAAACCTTTCACGTAGGATCCTATACCAGATGGAGAAGACAGGGTTTTGAGGTCTGGTTGTTCCTTTTCTAAACCTCGGTTTGAGAAGATCGCCCTGGAAATTCGATCTGGAGAGTCCTCAGTTTGGGTAAAGGAAGAAGGAGGAGTCTTTTCCTCCTTCTGCTTTTGTTCATCCTGTGGTGAAGAGGACTTTTCTTCTTCCAGACTGGTCCCTTGGGCCTCAATCTTAGACAGGTTTTTATTAAGCAAGTAGATCCATTCTGCCTGACCGGGAGAAAGCAGCTTTGCCAGGACTTTTTCTTCGTAGAGGGTAGCCATCCCCTGGGTAATTCTTTGAGAGATCTCCGATAACCTGGCGTTTCGCTCTTCCTGGGATAATTTTAAAATGACCGCCACATCCTCCATAGCTTTAGGATTTTTAGCCAGGTTAATATCCTGGGATGAAATCTTATTCAAAGGAATGGAGACCTTTCTCACACTGGAACCCGGGATGTAGGATGAAAATAGGGATTCCTATTCTGCTTCCACATCCCCTCAAGGGGAGTTAGGAATCTGTCTTTGGAGGGGATGGTGGAGAAGAAGGGGGTCCAGATCTTTTGACTATCGGTCTTTGCCCAAGTTTATGGGGAGCAGGCTCAGGTTTATTGACCGAGGGTTTGGTTGGACTCTCAGGAGGAGATTTCGAACCCTGTCCACCGGCCGGGGTATTAAAATCTTTGGTAGAAAAGGCTTCTCCCACACCAGCCATTACATTCATAATATTACTGAAGAGATTCGCCTGATTCGGATCGTTGGGGAAAGGAATAAATACCTTGGTTGCGTTGCCGTTTGCGATCCTCCCTAAGGCTTCCAGGTATTTGACTCTTAAGAGAACATCGGTACTTTCATAGGCATCAATTTTTGCTCGTTCACCTTCGGCTTCTAGAATGGCCGCCTGTTTTCTACCTTCGGCTTCTGCAATGGCCGCCTGTTTTCTACCTTCAGCTTCTGCAATGGCCGCCTGTTTCTTGCTCATAGACTCAATGTAGGCCGGAGGTGGGCTAATCCTTTGCAACCCTACTTCACGAACCTGAACTCCCCAATCGGCACTGGTTTTGCTGATACGTAGTTTTAATTCTGCATTGATCCTCTCCCGTCCACCCAACAAATCCTGCAGGGTAATTCCTCCGATAACATCCCTTAGAGAAGTTTTGATTAACTCCTCCATAGCCAGAACCACGTTGGCCGTTCCATAAACGGCCTGTTTGGGATCTACAATCTGATACTGAGCTACACTATCGACTTCGACTTGCCAGTTATCCTTTGTAATAACGACCTGTGCAGGTAAATCTACAGTCCTTTCCCTTAAATCGATATCTTCAACCTGTACAAACTCCCCATTGACACTCCTGACATGGAGCTTCCGGGGTCGATCGATAAAAGGAAGTAATATATGAACTCCGGCACCATAAACCGCATGAAACTGACCCAATCGCTCCACGACCATGGCCCGCTTTTCTTCAACGGTAATTACACCCTTCCAAAGATAAAGAATCGTTATGGTTATGGCCAGAAAAGCTATTATAACCAGCATGGCGATGGCAAATCCGGGTCGATGAGCACCAACGGCAAAATAAATTATAATACCGATAATCATCAATACAAATAAGAGGGTCAGTAAAACCATTGCAGGTAATTTTGCCTCGTTTAAGAGATCCGATGACATACCTTTCCTCCCCCTCTTTGAGGGTAGCAAGATGAACTGTTAAATATACCCTTTACCGGTTTCCCAGATCTAGTCAATTTAACTAAACAAATTAATTATAATAAAAGTTTAACAAATTAAGAGAAAAGGGTCAAGAAAAAAAAGTTTATCTACTGGAGAAATCTGAAAATTTATAAATATTCTTGACAAGAATTTTACTCCGTTGTATTAAATTTGAATGGCAATTTTTATATTGAATCGCCATTTCTCTTTCCGAAGCTCTCTTCAGAGTCTAATGACTGGGATAAAGGTCTTGCAAGATAAAAGGAAGGACTGGGAATTAGAATTTAGGATCACAGAGCTGGAGTCCTCTCCGCTCCCAACCCTAACCCCTTATTCCCTGTTATAAGAGTATGTCTCTTGCCGATATTTGTATTAAACGACCTGTTTTTGCCACGATGCTTATCCTGGCTCTGGTTGTTTTAGGGTGGTATTCGTATCAGAAGCTTGGAGTAGATTTCCTTCCCAATGTGGATCTTCCGGTTGTAACGGTTACAACAACCCTTAAAGGAGCCAGTCCGGAAGAAATTGAAACGGAGGTCACTAAACCCTTAGAAGAGGTTATCAATACCGTTAATGGAATTGATGAATTACGGTCTTCTTCTATAGAAGGGGTCTCGAGAATAACCGTTATCTTTCAACTGCACAGAAAAGCTGCAGAAGCAGCCCAGGATATTCGAGATAAAATCAGTACCGTCTTATCTAAATTACCTGAAGGAACAGATCCACCCATTGTAAGTAAGTTTGATGTGGATGCGGTGCCTGTTATTAGTATCGTCGTTTCCGGAAAGAGAGATCTTAAAGAAGTGACAGAAATTGCCCAGAAAATGATTAAAGAAGATATAGAAACTTTGGATGGGATCGGCTCTGTTGATATCATTGGAGGCCGAAAACGCGCTATCAATATCTGGCTCAATCCAGATAAACTCAGTGCCTACAACATCTCCATCGGTCAGGTTAAGGCCGCGTTAGCAGCTCAAAATATAGAATTACCGGCCGGACGGGTTGAGCAAGGGCAGCAAGAGCTCATGTTAAGGACCATGGGGCGATTCTATCGGGTTGAGGATTTCAATAATCTCATTCTGGCCAACTTTAACAACACACCGATCCGAATTAAAGATGTCGGGTATGTGGAAGATGGGATTGAAGAACCGAGGACCCTTTCTCGATTGGATGGAAATAATGCCGTTCAGCTCATTGTCCAGAAGCAGTCGGGTACCAACACCGTTGAGGTTGTTAATAGAATCAAAGTGCGTCTGGAAAAGATCAAACGTATTCTCCCGCCAGATATTCAGATCCACTTGATTCGAGATCAGTCTACCTTCGTCCTTAACTCCCTGGAAGAAGTCGAATTCGATCTAAAACTCGGGGTCATACTGGCCAGTTTAGCCGTTCTTATCTTTATGTGGGATATTCGAAGTACCTTAATCGCGTCCCTAGCCATCCCAACCTCTATTATTTCTACCTTTACCCTGATGTATCTGTTTGGATATACCCTGAATTATATTACGATGCTGGGATTGATTCTGGCTATTGGAATTGTCATCGATGATGCCATTGTAGTTCTGGAGAATATCTTCCGACATATGGAAGAAAAAAAGCTGGCCCCTAGAATTGCGGCTTCTACAGGTACTCGAGAAATATCCCTGGCCGTTACGGCAACCACCCTCTCCCTGGTTATCATTTTTATCCCCCTATCTTTTATGCAAACCCGGGTCGGTAAGTTTTTCGCGAGCTTCGGATTGACCGTTGCTTTCTCCATCATGATTTCCCTCCTGGTTGCCTTTACGTTGACCCCGATGCTTTGTTCCCGGTTCTTGAAGCTTAAACACTCCGGGAAAAGTGCCAAGGAATCCCGGCTTTACTCCCTTATCGATCGATCCTATGGATGGATTCTGGCCTGGTCTCTCCGCCATAGATGGGTCATCTTACTGATCTCCGCCTTTCTATGTTACGACCTTTTCTACTATGCCGTTATGGGTTCTCCTGGACCTTTATTGAGGCAGATCGGTCAAAGCCTTATCCCCAGAGATGATCAAGATCAATTTGAGATTTCTGTAGAGGTTCCTGAAGGAACTACCCTGGAGAAAACCGATGAATACTTCCGCAAAATCGAGCAAGAAGTGGTCAAGCTGCGAGGTGTAACCCATGTGCTGACCTCTATCGGAGATATCAATGGAACCAAAGTTACTGTAGGAAATATTTACGTAGGTTTGATTCCTGTCAGGGAGCGATCCCATAATCCGTTCGAAACCATCAAATATTTTGTCCTTAACGATCTTTTAAAACTAAATGTACCCGAGAAACCCAACTTTTCCCAAGATGATGTCATGCTGGATGCAAGAAAAATGCTTCGGAAGTTCCCAGATCTCAGAACCAGTGTTCAACCGGTTAGTCTGGTGAGTGGGAGCGGTAATAGACCTCAAATGATAGCTTACAACATCCGAGGTCCGGACCTGGAGCAATTGCAGAAGTATGCCGAGCAAATTATTGCTAAGGTACGGGATATCCCTGGATTTGTAGATCTCGATACGACGCTCTCCCTTCGACAACCCGAGTTGAGGGTTAATATAGATCGGGAGAAGGCTTCAGATCTGGGTATTACGGTCGAAGACATTACTTCCAGCTTGAGAACCTTTGTGCAAGGAGAACCGGTATCCAAATTCAAAGAAGGAGCAGACCAATATGATGTATGGCTTCGGGCTCAGGAAGAATTTCGTAATAACCCAGAAGTAATTTATCAACTTACGGTTCCCTCTAAGAAGGCAGGACTGGTTAAGTTAGCCAATGTGGTTACCCTGACCGAAGCCAGAGGGCCCGCCCAAATCGATCGTCAGAATCGCCAACGGCAAATTACCATCCTGGCCAACGTGACTCCGGTGTTGTCCCTTAGCGAAGCTATTCAACATCTCACCCAGGCTACTAAGGAATTGAATTTACCGATTACTTATCAAACGGATTTTTCAGGCTGGGCTAAAACCTTAATGGATTCCAACTGGGGGTTTATCATGGCCATTCAGACCAGTCTGGTTTTTATGTATATGATTCTGGCTGCTCAGTTTGAGAGCTTCACCCTTCCCATCAGCATCATGATGGCTCTTCCTTTAACCTGGAGCGCCGCCATGGTTTCGCTGATCCTTATGAAAGATTTTAACCTCACCCGAGATCCTACCCTCAATATTTTCAGTGACCTGGGACTCTTCATGTTACTGGGAGTCGTAAAGAAAAACGGTATCCTTCAGGTGGACTATACCAATACCTTAAGGGCAGAAGGGATGGAGCGGGATAAAGCTATTCTCGAGGCAAACCATGCGCGACTGCGTCCGATCCTCATGACTACTTTAACCCTCATTGCCGGAATGCTCCCCCTGGTGTTCGGTAAAGGAGCTGGATCTGCATCGCGGGCTTCAATGGCCAATGTTATTATCTGGGGCCAGGCCCTCAGCTTACTCATGACCCTCCTTATTACCCCGGTTACCTATACCGTCTTTGATGATATCCAGACAAAAGTTCCGAAATGGGTAGCACGATTGCGCGCCGGAATTAGAAGAAGAAAAGAAATGGAACCCGCTACTTCCTCTGTGATAGAATCTATCCATGAAGCCCCCATCCTGGATATGGAACTTATACCGGTTCCGGGGAATGGAGATAGGGACGCTACAACTGGAAGTAACAATTCTGACGGGAATAACCCCCCGGCAGCTCTGGACCTGACCAAACCAGATAAAAAACACTGATTCTGCAGACTCGGTGTTTTTTGTAGAAGCATCTTTGAAGCCCGTTTTCTCAGGGAAAACGGGCTTCTTGATTTATAACTCTAGTGCTTTAAGTCGTTTATGCTTATCAAATTTAGAATTTAAGGTCTTGATAAGTATAATCCTCTTTCTGGATGAAGATGAAATTAGCTGATAAATTTCCTTTCTTTGTTTTTTATCTTTTCCTGTTTCTCCTCACCTCCAAAGGATGTCTTGCCGCTCAGAAAATTGATCTTCCTGCCGGTTTCGAAATTCAAATTTTTGCCTCCGATTTGGGTACTCCCCGACACATGGCTGTAAGTCCGGCAGGAGATCTATTTGTAGCAGATATGGGCGGTGGAAAAGTTCTCGTTCTCCCGGATAAAGATGGAAATGGGAAAGCAGATCAAAAGATCCTATTTGCCGAAGGTTTGAAAGGCCCCCATAGTATTGCCTTTTTTGAAGATGGGATTTATATCTCGGTTCTGGATGGGGTGGTTCGATTTACAGATAAAGATGGAGACCTCAAAGGTGAAGATAAAAAGGTTCTGGTTTCAGGACTTCCAACGGCAGGACACTCAACCAAAACGATTAGTTTTGGACCTGATGGGAAAATGTATGTTTCGGTAGGTTCTTCTTGCAATGTTTGTGAGGAAAGAGATCCAAGACGTGCAGCTATTCTCCAATATAATGCCGATGGTACCGGAGAAAAGATTTTTGCAAAGGGACTTCGAAACTCAGTTGGCCTGACCTGGCATCCTCAAACTCAAGAATTATGGGCAGCCGACAATGGAAGAGATATGCTGGGAGATGATCTTCCGCCTGAAGAAATTAATATTATTAAAGAAGGAGGGCATTACGGCTGGCCGTACTGTTATGGAGATCAAAAGCCCAATCCAGAATTTAAAGATCGGATTGATTTTTGTAAAAAAACCATTCCTCCGGTGATTTCCTTACAAGCCCATTCTGCTCCTTTGGGACTTACTTTCTATACCGGAAACCAATTCCCCGAGGAATATCAGGGTAATCTTTTCGTTGCCTTCCATGGTTCCTGGAATCGTACCATTCCCACCGGGTACAAGGTGATCAGAATTAAATTCAAAGACGGTCAACCTGAAAAGATTGAGGATTTCGCCACCGGTTGGCTGCAGGGAAGTAGTGCCTGGGGACGCCCCGTGGATGTGGTGGTTGGAAAAGACGGTGCGTTGTATGTTTCAGATGATAAGGGAGGAGTTGTTTATCGAATTTTCTATAAACGAGGTTAACCTATTGAAGATAGCCTAATCCTTTAAGTTGTTTAACAAGCTCCTGATCTTCCTTTGCTTTACCGGGTTTAAAGGAACCGGCCAAAAGAGCGTTTTCTTCTTCTAACTGTTTTATTTTTCTCTCAAAAACCCTGACTAACCTGACCTTAGATTTATGAAGATTCCGAGTTTCTCCCGGATCTGTTTTTAAATTATAAAAGGCCTGTTCTTTTAATCTTGAATGATATTCATGGATTCGATAAAAGAACATTTTTGTCCAGGGGTTTTCAAGGGTTACCGATTTGCTTTTTCTAGAGCCTACATGGAGTTTGTAGCCGTTTAATCGGAGGGATTTTAATTCATGGCCTTCTTTCTCACTTAGAGCAGGGAGAACCATTTTCATCTGAGGATCTTTTATCAGAGGAAATAAAGAAACACCCTGGATCGGTTCGGGTTTTCGAAATCCCAGTATATCAACGATGGTGGGAAAAATATCAATTCCCCTGGATTGTTGGTGAATAATAACCCCCCGGAAAGATGAATCTGGAAATTTAATAATAAGCGGAATTTTCAAGAGTTCCTCATACAAAGTATGACCGTGAAGTCCTACAATGCCGTGCTCATTAAATTCTTCTCCATGGTCAGAGGTAAGAACAATAAGGGTTTTTTCCCAAAGACCCAGGGCTTTAAGCTCGTCAAATAAGCGCCCTAATTGGGCATCTGTAAACGCAATTTCGCCATCATAAAGGGCTATAATATGTCTCAGATCCTCCGGCTGTATGGGTAAGGCTTTTTCATTCATTTGGGTCAGGATCTCACCTTCTATTTTTTTTCCTAAACTTCCTCTATATTCAGGATAGAAAAGCTCATCATAGGGTGGAGGAGGGCTATAAGGAGCATGAACCTGATAGGTATGAAAGAACAGAAAAAAACGCTGGTCTTTATGTCGTCTCAGCCAGTCGAGTACCTTATCTATTGCATGGGGAAGTCCGTTTCCAT
This sequence comes from bacterium, assembly GCA_030550175.1. Lineage (GTDB taxonomy): Bacteria > Moduliflexota > Moduliflexia > Moduliflexales > JAUQPW01 > JAUQPW01. The sequence continues at coordinate 2,170 of JAUQPW010000079.1, read as the reverse complement.
CGTTCTCGTCATCATACCTGTCAAAACCCTGATCCAGTCTAAACGCTTTATTCATCTGTCCACCCCCGGTAAAGGCAGTTGTTATAAATCCTTCTTTTTTTAAGAATTCAGCTAGAGTGATAAATCTATCATCCAGAGCAGTCCAGGTTCGTGCTTCGGCTTTATGGACAGAAGGATTTAAGGAAGTGAACATCGAGGCATGGGATATAAGAGTGGCCGGGGCGGCGGCAATGTGGTTTGTGAATAAAACTCCTTCAGAAGCCAGTCTATCGATGTGAGGAGAGGTATTCCTTTCATATCCGTAACTATGAAGGTGATCTGCCCGAAGGGTATCGATACTGATAAGAATCACATTCCAACCTTTATCGGATTTTATCCCCTCAGATGGAGTATTGGCGAACTTTTTATAAGCATTGACCTTGGCTAAGGTTGCGTTAAGATAATACCTGTACCCCAGATAATTCACTAAATGAAGAGAAAGAAGGAAAGTTGCAAAGAGAAAGGCATTACGAAAAAAGCGCAGAACAGATCTCAGGGAATCAAAAAGCAGAAGGTGCTTGATCAGCCATAAAGTTGTGATAATGATCAAAGGGTTTTTGATATGGGTGAGCTTAACGGTAATACCGAAAAATTCATAGACAAACCCACCGGTATAATAGAATACCCATAAAAGAAGAAAGTAAAAAATAATTAGCGAATCAATAACTCTACAAAGGGTAGGTTTTGCTTTCTGATAAATACTTGAGTTCATAAGTGTTGATTATTTTAATCAAGAAAGTAATCTCTTCACCACTTCCATCCCGATAGCGATTCCATTGCTTGTATTTCGATCTTCAGGATAGATTTGGCTGGTATTGGCCAGATAGAGACCTTTAATAGGGGTCTCAAAGGGAGGTTTTATCAGCGAATACTGAAAAATATAAACCGGCGTTGCGTAATCCGCCCGTGTTAAAAAGGATTGTTCAATCCAGGACTCTTTAAAGTCCGGGAAGATTTTTTGAAGGGCCGGAAGGTAAGTTTGAAGGAGTTGAAGTTTAGACATATTCAAGAAAGGATGTTGGTGATTCAAGTAATTAAAAATATAAACGATATGAGATCCTTGATATTCAGAGGAGGGGACAAAATTTGTATGTTCGATGATTCCTCCAAAGGGAACCTCTGGATCACTGATATTGAGCCAATAGATATCGCTAAGCGGTTGTTTGAGTTTTAAAATCAAACAGATTGCAGCGCGGTACTTGATTTTTTTCAATTGATTTATGTACTCCTCAGACAAATCCAGGGACCGGTTCTTCCTTTCCAGCGGATTGGGATGATCCAGACCCAGCGTTTTCAAAAAGTCCGGGATCGGAACACAAAATACCACTTTATCAAAGGCAAAAGAACCCTTCCGGGTTGTTAAGGTAAAAGGATCCCGGCCATTACAGGTTATATGATCTACAGAGGTACTTTTAAAGATTTGGCCTCCATTTTTCAAAATACTGGTCTCAAGAGCCATAGCCAGTTGCTGAAACCCGCCTCTTATATAACCCAACTCTTCTTTACTCCCTCCTTTACTTCGGGAATTTCCCCGGGCATGAACCCGACCCCAGAGCCAGGAAGCCGAGATATTTTCATAATCTTCTCCAAACTTGGCCTTTAACAAAGGTTGCCAGATTACCTCATAAACCCGCCGACCCTGGTAGCGAACGGCCCAATCCTGGACTTTAATATTTTCCAGTCCTTCCCATCTTTTCAATCGTTGAAGGTAGACCATTGAAAAGCCAAATCTCAAGCGATCTACCAGACCTAAGGGAGTAAATTTCAGAAGATCGATCGGAGTCCCGAACCCATAGAGATGACCTACCGGATCGTATGGGCCTCGATAGTAAAATCCCATTTTCGCCTCTCGCCAAAATAGTTTATCCTGGAGGCCCAGTTGCTCGAGAAGTTGGAGGAGGGGAAGATCACTCTTGAAAAAATGATGGTAATACCGCTCAAGATAGACGTTCCCGAGTTTAAAACCCCCTATGAGACCCCCCAGGGTAGCATACTTCTCAAAGAGAGTAACCGAAATGTGATTTTGGGAAAGGGCATGAGCGATAAACAACCCGGTGATACCCCCTCCGATAATGCCAACTCTCATAGAAAAGGGGGAGTAGGGAGGTGTGGAGGTGTGGGAGGTGTGAAG
>JAUQPW010000078.1 GCA_030550175.1 bacterium | reverse complement strand
CCCACACTCCCATACCCCCACACCCCCATACCCCCATACTTTTATTTTACCGGTTCATACCGCTGGGCTAAAACTTCAAATTTCTTCACGTTGATCAGCTTATATTTATGGAGGAGGTATTCGACGATGAGTTTTAGAATGCCAAATCCATAGATGACGCTGCTGACAAAGCTTGCCGAAGAGGCTTCCGGGAAGTAACGGGTAGAAACCGGAATTTCTACAATACGAAATCCGTTGTGGACGGCTTGAAAAATGATCTCTTGATCGAACACGAATTTATCTGAGTTGAGTTGAAAGGGAAGAGAAGCTAAAAGTTTATGGCTGTAGGCTCGATAACCCGTATGATACTCAGCAAACTTTTTTCCTAAGACCAGGTTTTCCAGTTTGGTCAGCACTTTATTTCCGATATACTTCCACCAGGGCATTCCTGACTTAAGGGCGTTATCTATCAAAAGCCGGGACCCGAGAACCATATCCGCTTTTCCTTCCTCAATGGGTTTTATCATTTCCGGTAGCAATTTGGGGTCGTATTGATAATCGGGATGGAGCATGACGATGATATCTGCACCGTCCTTCAAAGCTTCAATATAGCAGGTTTTTTGATTAGCTCCATATCCATAGTTTTTCTTATGGGCAAAGACCTTAAGGTTAAGCTCTCTAGCTAAATTAATCGTGCGATCGGTGCTGCCATCATCTACTAAAATAATCGAGCTTACCTTCTCCATGGGAATATCTGAATAGGTATTCCTTAAAGTTTTTTCTGCATTATAGGCAGGCATAACCACCACAACTTTTTTTTCTTTTACTTCAAGCATATATCCCCCCTTTAGATCCAACTACAAGCATTTGATCTCCTAGGTTGATATGGAGTGGAATTTTAGAAAGAACCGAGCTTTCAATGAAAGGTTTATATCGTTCTCCGACCACTTTGTAAGCCCAATGGCTCAGATTAAAGGTTCTTCCTATGCTCATCTGCTTTTCTACTGTAAATCCGGTCTGCTCCAGCAGTAATTTCAGGGTCTTTCTGGAGAAATAAAATAAATGCTCAGGAATAATGCACCACCACCTGCTTTTGAAAATTCTGGCCATGAGGCTTCCAATATCCGGGGTCAAGATGACGATTTTACCTTCCGGCTTAAGGATTCGGTGGATTATTTCTAAATTACGCCTTGGGTTAGAGAAATGTTCGATCACATCCATCAGGGTGATCACATCAAAATAATTTTCTTGAACGGGATAATCTTCCAGACTCCCACAAAAGATATTTTCGAAACCCAACCGGGCATTGATATACTCCACCGCCCATTTAGAAGGTTCAATTCCATAGATGTCATAGCCCATTTCCTTTGCAGCACAAAGAAGAATCCCTGTGGAGCAGCCCACATCCAGAAGTCTCTTACCGGTTCCATCCTGAGATAAGAGGCTTAAGATCCGTTTTGCATTTCCTACCCGGTTCTTAAACTCCCGCAGGTATTGGTCATCCTGGCCTAACACATACCAATCTAAAATCTCTGACCTCTCCAGATTGACTTCCTGGAAAATCAAATCACATACTTCACACCGGAGGATGTTCTTTCGTACTCCGGAACTCTGGGTAATTTTATAGTATCCCTGGGATCTATGGGGAAAGGTTGCAGACTGTTTTTGCCGCTTTTCAGGGTATAAAAGACTTATTTTCTGACTACCACAAAGAATACAGGTACTTTTCATGGTGAGCCCAGAGTTAAGATTCAGGATTCAAGGGATTCCGGTTTCTAGCCTCTGAATCCTGGTCTCCGTAATATTCCCATCGAGCCGGAATAGAAATCAATCCATACCTCTCGGGAGTCCCTCCAGGGATGACTTTAAATTTGTGCATCCGGTCCTGGGCGTCAAAGACTTGTTGACACTCATAATCCCAAACCGATACCAGCAACCAGTAATCACCGGGTAACAAGGGAAGCCGATCAATAATATATTCTACATATCCCCGGTCTTCCAGATACTCTATCACACGATTATCAAACCTGGTATTAGGTCCGTTGATCTGGATATTATCCTTTTCAGAAATTAATGCAAGTCCAAAAACCGGTTTTTTAATTCGCTGATGGGCGACATAGTGGATCCGCGCAATGAACGGATCGTGGGTTTTGAACTGACAGGTTTCTTTTCTCTCTTTATCCAGGAAAGTAACCCGGGTAATTTCGATTTCCCCAGAACCCCATCTTTTCCCCTCCTGGGGCGATGGGCCATCTCTTTGTATTTCTCCACTGCCGGGCAAACTGATACTCTGTTTTACCCCTTCTGAGTTGTCAGGTTTTCCAAGAATTTCTACATAACGGGCAATAACTTCCCGGGTATTTCCCTGAGCTATTAGCTCTCCTTTGTGTAAGAGAAGGGTCCTATCGCAGAAGGTGGAAAGGGTATTGAGATCGTGGGACACCAGAATAATGGTTTTTCCCTTATTTTTAAAATCCTGGATTCGCTTAAAACACTCCTGCTGGAAAGGTAAATCTCCCACGGCCAGGATTTCATCCACCAGTAAGATATCCGGATCTACATGGATCGATATGGAAAAAGCCAGGCGCATATACATGCCGGATGAGTAATTTTTTACAGGCTGATCAATAAAACGCTGAAGTCCGGAGAAGGCGATAATATCCTTCAGTTTATGATGGATCTCTTTCCGTTTAAATCCCAGGATAGAACCGTTTAAATAAATATTTTCGCGACCTGTAAGTTCCGGATTAAATCCGGCTCCCAGCTCTATCAGTGGGGCTACTTTTCCCTTTACCTCCAATTTCCCCTGGTCTGGGACCAAAATTCCGGCCAGCAATTGTAAAAGCGTACTCTTCCCCGATCCATTCTCACCGATGATACCGACCGTTTCCCCTCTGTCTACTGTAAACGTGATATCCTTGAGGGCCCAAAACTCTTCAGAGATATACCGAGTTCCTCTCAAAAAGTCAATGATTTGTTCTTTGAGTCGGGATACCTTATGGTGGCGAAGGATAAATTTTTTAGAAACACCCTTTAAAGAAATCAACTGCGACACGGAGACTTCCCGGACGCGGAGACACGGGGAAATATTACCGCGTCCCCGTGTCCCTCAGTCCCCCAGTCCGGAGACGCGTCCCAATGTCTCCATGTCCCCACATTTCATATACTAGATATTCTCGGCAATTCTCACTTCGTGCTTGCTAAAAAACCAATATCCTGACAGTAGAACCCCTAAGGACCAGAGAAATAACTGGCCGATCAGAACTATATCAGGAGATCTGGCTTCTAATAAGATCTCGCGATAAGCGATAACAAAAAGGGTCATGGGGTTAAATTTGAATAAAAATTTTACCTTATCTGGAACTAAGTTAAAAGGATAAGCAATAGGTGTCAACCAAAACCACATCTGCAGAAAAACTTCGATTAAGTGTTTAATATCCCGAAAATAGACGCTTAAACTGGATAAAACCAGGGTGATCCCCGTGATGAAGAATGTTTGAAGCCCAATAATCAGGGGAAGATAAACCAGGGAGAATCCCCAAGGGATTTTAAATAAACGTAATGCTACGAATAAAACCAGGAAGGTCAGGAGAAATTGAACCAGATTGAATAAAACCAGGGATACCGGTAAGATTTCCCTGGGAAAGTAGATCTTTTTAATCAGGTGGCGATGATCCACCATGACATTAACGGAGGTGGAAAGGGAAAGCGTTAAAAAGGTCCAGGGAAGGAAGCCGGCCATAAAAAAAAGGGGAAAATTTTCAACTTCAATCCGGATGACATACTTAAAAGCTATGGAGTAGACAAGGAGCAGCAACAGGGGATTTAACAGGGACCAAAAAACTCCCAATATCGACCCCTTGTACTTCACCTTTAAGTCACGGATAATCAGGTTCAAGATAAGTTCCTGATACGTGAATATTTTTCTAATCCTGGTTAAAAAACTCTTCACAGTCCCAGGATAAATTTTCCGTTGGAGTTTGTCAATTTCCAATTTCAGAAAGTACTACCTTGTAAAGTTAATCCTGTATGATTTCCCCTCACCCTCGGCCCCTCTCCGCCCCCACCCCTTCCCTCCCCGTCCACGGGGAGGGTGAGGGAGGGGGAGAGAGGCTGGGGGTGAGGGCCGCTTAAAAGTCAAGCAAACCTAAGTAAACAGTATCGTACTGTATCAACTTAGTAGGTGGGAGAAGAAATACCCCCTCAAGTATCTCACTCTTATCCTGACGCCCATGCCTTCGACTTCCCTTCCCTCACAGGGAAGGGAAGCGTGGGGCCGGTCCCTATCCTTTAGGCCATATCTCGATATCGACCTGGTATTACAAAAGATAAAGGTAAGGGCAAAGCCGTTGATGAGATATGGAAAGAATCAAAGGGATGGCTTCACCGCCTTTGTTGCCTGTGAAGACGGGTTGGAGACCTGGGTGTTGGGCGAGGACCGAAACACTTTGAGTGAAATAATCAGGGAGAGAACACTGAATCCGTGGATACTTAATAGCGTTAAATAAAATATCCCCTTGTTTAAGGGGAAAGGTTTATTCTGTATCAAACCCTCCCCAAACATGTCGAGGGAGGATTCGTAAACGGTTCTGAAGGTAAGATCTCCCTTTTCTTCAACTCCATTAATAAATAAACTACCGTTTTTATAAAGATCTTCGGAGTAGCACCAGGCAGTAATGGCATTTCCGGGTCTGGATTCAGGGGATTCCAGGAAAAAATAGTAGGATTTTCCCTGGGAATCGGGAATGGCCGGAAACCGAAAACGATGATAGGCATTGTTACGAATCTGCCGGGCGGGAAGGGTTTGTGTGAACAGGTCTGTGGGAGTATGGGGGGTTTCCTTTAAATGAAAGATCACCGGAAAAGTATTCGTTCGGGCATAAGTAGCCAAAAACAGATCGACTCCGGTTAAACCCCTGGCTTCAGCCAGAAAGGTCTGACCGATTTTCTTATCCCCGAAGATCTCACCAACTGTTTGATTGAACGTTAACTGATGAGATAGGACTCGAAAGGGGAAATCATAGAAGGCAGGAACGGTATACCACCAGAAAGTTAGCATATTAAAGGCAAGAAATCCGAGGATAAAAGCAACCGTGAAAGGGCGATATAATCTCTTCGGAACGAGTTGATAAAGACCAAGAACTCCGAGAATCGCAAAGGCAGAGATGGCCGGAAAGAGGTAACGGCCCTGGGTAAAAATGGTAAATCCTCCACTATCCAAAAAAGTACCGAAAAAAACCAGGAAGCAAGCAAAAATCAAGATAAGCAATCCTTGTAGCTGCCAGGTTTCCATCTGGATCTTTCTCTGAAACACCCGAATCCAGAATATCATTAACCCTATCAGGGACAGTATACAAAGTATCTGTAAACCCAGGTACCAGGAATCTGCCAGTGGGTACTTCATCCATCCGAAGGTATACCAGAAGCTTTGAAAAAGATGGAGTAGAACCATTTTTATCTGGGGAATAGAAGGTTGAAATAGAAATTTAGAAAGGAATACCGGAATTGCATGGATCACTGGAATGACTCTCTTAAAGAGGGTCTGGACAGCTTCTGGAAAATACCAGATCCCTAAGGCGTATAGGCCTACCACTAAAAGAACGGCATTTACAACCTTATAAAGAGTCAGAACCCAGAACCGGAGCCCTTTATGTCTCAGATGATTCCAACTCACAAGGAGTAAAGCCATCCCAGCCAGGGGAAGGGTCATAAAAACGGTTCGCTTGGTCATTAAACCCAATAGAATGCAAAAACTTAACAAAATCAGCCTGGGCATGGAGATTCCATCTCTGATTAAAGGGATTAACAGGTAAATAACGCCGGTAGCCAGCAGATTGGCTAGACTATCCGGATTTACTGAGGTAGTTACCAGATTGAATTGGGGGAGCAGGCCGATAAAAGCTAGGACTGCTGCAACTCTTTCGGGCTCATTTCGAAGTAATTCCTTGGCGATAAGATAGCCGAGAAACAAGGTAATAAGTCCAAAACCCAGGGAAATTCCTCTGACCAGATAAAACTGACTTTCTAAGCTCTTTTCGCGAGCCGGGGAGAGAAGATAAGAAACTAAAACATAGTAAAAAGGAGGGGTAATCCCGATCTGAGTCCGACTGACAAAGAGAAAAGGAATTTCTGCAAAAGAGCCCGGGAGTGGATCCGGGCGGGGGATTTGAACATGTTCCCAATAGCGATGGCGATCCATCGACTTAATAATAGCCCGCTGAATAGAAAGGTCCGGTTGGATCTTCAATGAAAATGTTTTCTGATCCAGAAGGATTTTCAGGTATTCAAAATGGGTCGGCTCATCGGGATTCTGCCAGGGAGGTAGAATGACTCCATGACCTATCCACGTTAGGAGAATCACACTAACCAGAGAAATATAAAATACTTTCATGGATCTCAGCCATCATTGATTTTATTTATCCACACTTCCACACCCCCACACTCCCCACAGTCCTTCAAAGTAAAGTTATCAGAGGCAGAATTTTTAATCGTTTAATTTTTCAAGATAAATTCCATTTATCCAGATATTTCGATCTTCACCGTTTTGTGGGGAACCTCCATCATTATCAAACTCAAAAAAAATGCTAAATTTTTCCTTACTTTCGACGTTTAATCTATAAATCTTATAATTTTCCTCCAGGTAAAGAGTTTCAATAAGTTTTTCATTATTGTAAACCTTTAATCTTGCAGATACTCCTTCTGCCGAAGAGCCTCTGGCCGAGATATTTAACAGGTACTTTCCCTTATCAAAGGAAAGAGTTTTGAATTTAACATTCCATAGTATAACGATCAGGTTATGGGTCTGGGAATCAAATTTTCCTTGTATAGGTAATAAGCTTATTAAAGATACAGGATGGATATTTTTTATATTTTTTCCGGCCAGGTCTTCTCTCAGGGGGGGAGGTAATATTTCCCTGGCCTGCGTGTAAAAGTACTCTGCTTTAGGGAGGTCTCCAGAGGTTTTCCAGATTTTTCCAAGCTGAAAATAGGCTTCTGCAAAGTCCGGCTTCAAGGTCAGGCTCTTTTCAAAAGCAGCTACTGCAGCCTCCCATTCCCCGGTATAGGTATAGGCCATCCCCAGAAGGTAATACTCATAAGGATCTTTGGGTTTAAGGTTTAGAAGTTGCCGGGTAATTCGAATAGTCTCAGGCCAGTTTTCTGTTCCCATGAAAAAGTTTCGAATCTGTTCATGGGCTGCTATATCCTCGGGATGGGTTATTAGCCAGGAAGTGTAGAAGTATCCTGCCAGTTCTTGGAGATGAACCTGTTCGTATAAACGGCCTGTTTGCAGGTAATCTTGAGGATCGATTCCAAAAAGTTGGAAAAGAAAATCCGGACGGTACCAGGCAGCCTTTGCAAAATCCCGATAGGCAGACTCTTGACCCCGGGTGAGTTGGAGGAAAAGTCCTTTCTGATAGTAATATCCAAAAAGAAGGATATCAGTAGCTTTTTCAAGGAAAGAGGATTGGGAGGCATGGCGAAGAAGGGGAGGGGTATAAAAGGGAGCGTTGGCTAAGAGGAACAGATAAAAAAGTAAGGGAAGAGACCCGAGAATGGGGACGCGGGGACGCGGAGACGCGGGGATGGGGAGACGCGGGGATATGGGGGGAGAAGGATTATTCTTTTCTCCCTGCTTTTCTGTATCTTCTGGCATCTTTACCTCTCTCTGCTTCCCTTATTCGGGCTTTCAAGGGTATTTTTTTACTAACCTGACCCCCTTCCTGACGTCAGGGATGGCCTCGGTCCCTATGCTCCCCTTTCCTCACCTGACCTTTATCCACATTTTTCATTTTAGAGGATTAATAGAAGGTTTAATGGGTCCACCGGTTAAAGAGTGAAATGCATCAAACTCCCCCTGTGAGGGCAAGAAACCTCTTTTTACAGAACGAGTCACTAACCCCCACGGCCTATCATACCCCCGTGAAGGGGTTTGGGTAGGAGCTTCCCTTTCGTTTCAAATTTAATACGGGCGACCGGTCGGTCGTCCCTACTTATCCGGCTAAGCCGTTTAGAGTCCCATACTCCCAAATCGAAAAAGTAGGTAAAGATATGGCACAGGGCAGGAGAGTCGGAGGCATACACGCCGGGATAAGCTGAAAAGCCCCGCCAGGGACGGACAGTGAGTAGCCTCCGACTTACGTCGGGGGATTTAGAATTCAGAATTTTTTCAAGCTCCCTGGCCGCGTTTTATTAAACAGGTGGCCCCACCGGGGCTTAGGAAAGGATAGATCTTGTTTCCCTGGCTTACGCCAGGGGCTATCAACAGGTTGCCCCGACGGGGCTAACCTTCCTATCCTGGTGCGTATGGGAGTCGAAGAGGCTAAGTCCAAAAAATACCTTCAAAAGCCTTCCCAGATCTCCCCATCCCCGCGTCCCCCCATCCCCGCGTCTCCGCGTCTCTCACCTGGCTCCCTTTCCCAATAATACAACCGGAATAGTTTTCAGTAAGATTTTCCAATCCAGCTTTAAAGACCAATTATCGATATATTGGAGGTCGAGCCTCATCCATTCCTCAAAGTTATCAATTTCGTTACGCCCCCGAATTTGCCAGAAGCAGGTTAGACCCGGCTTCATGCTGAGTCGTCGCCGCTGCCACCTCTCATATTTTTCTACCTCAGAGGGGATGGGAGGCCTTGGACCTACCAGGCTCATATCTCCCTTCAGGACATTCCATAATTGGGGTAATTCATCGATACTGGTCTTTCGGAGGAACTTTCCAACTTTGGTGACCCGCGGATCGTTGGTTATTTTAAAAACAGGGCCTTGCATTTCGTTGAGATGGATTAAATCTTCTTGTCGCTGCTCGGCATCTTGAACCATAGAACGAAACTTAAGAAAGGTAAAACGTCTTCCATTTACTCCACAACGTTCTTGCTTAAAGAGAACAGGGCCGGGGGAAGTCAGTTTAATAGCCAAAGCCACGATCAGAAACAAAGGTGAGAGCAGAACCAGGGCCACGAAAGAGACCACAATATCTATGATCCGTTTGATTACCAGATGAGAGGTTTTGTAAGGAATCGTTGTAAAGGTCAGAAGTGGAACCCCATAGATCTCGTTCAATCGGGTTTTAGCAATGATCATATTAAAAAAGTCGGCCACCAGATGGGTACGGATGCCGAACTCTTCACAGACTTTTAAAGCTTCTTCAATGCTTGTTAAGTCTTCTTTAGGCAGGGTGAAGATAACTTCATCGACTACCTCCCGGTCTAAGATAAAGGGGATATCTTTCAGGGTTCCTATGACTTTTTTCCCCTTAATTTCTTTACCTATCGAATCCGGATCTTTGCCGATGAACCCCATGACCCGGAATCCCCATTCGGGATGTTCCATCATCAGAGTGGCCAGATCCTGAGCTTTATCTCCGGTTCCTACCAGGAGAACATTCCTAAAATTAAATCCTTTTCTGTAAAAATGGTCGGAGCTTATTTTAAAGAGGATGCGGCCAAAGGTTAGCAGGAGGAAATTAAAAATTCCGAAAAACAAAACTAAAGGACGACTGTAATAATCGGCTTTAGTGAAAAATATAATCGTACCTAAAGTAAGTGTGCTCAGGAAACTGGACTTAAAAATTTTCCATGTAAGATCCGAGAGCTTTATGGTCAGTTGAGAGTGATAGACTCCCTGCCGGAAAAGAAAAAACAACCAGAGAGGAATGGCTAAGTAAACCAGCCAGAAATAGGGTTCGAAAGAAGCAATCTCCCCCACCTCATAATAATGGGTAAAGAGAAAAGAATTTCGGACATAACCGGCAAGGATAAAAGAAATTACGATAAGGAAGATATCGACAGCTATCAATGCAGACCCGATTAAAACAGCTCTTTCTTTTAACATAGAGGTTGATATGACAAAGAATCCGTTAAATATCAGGTTTCTGTTTTAAACTGAGAGAAGAAGGTTTTTTATTCTGACCAGCTGTTTCCGGGTGTATACCCGAGATTTACGTAATAAGGGATGAAATCACAAAATAGATAGAATTGTCAAGACAAAAGATAAATTTAATTTATACTTTGTTACGTTTTCCCAATTTCTCCCGAAGGAGCATCCAAACAAATAGGCTGTTTGTGACGAGGTAGCGCTTCCACATTCGTTGGGGTTCTTGAACGATCCGATAGAACCACTCCAATCCCATCTTTTGCATCCAGTTCGGCGCCCTTTTGGTTTTTCCGGCCATGATGTCAAAGGCACCTCCAACTCCCATCGCAAAGCCAACACCGAGCTGCTTTTGCCAGCGTGCGATAAACTGCTCTTTTTTAGGCGAGGTAATAGCTACAAAGAGCATGCGGGCTCCGGAGTCACTGATCTTGCGTACTACTTCTTCTTCATTATCCCAGAAATACCCGTGGTGATAGCCCGCGATAATCAGGCGAGGATAGATCTTTTGTGCCCTTTCGACTGCACGTATAACCACCTCCGACTCGGCTCCCAAGAAAAAGACCGGATCTTCTCGTTCCTCTGCCAGGGCGAGTAAGCGATAAAACAGATCGATCCCGGCAACCCGTTCGGGTACATCAAGGCCTAATAACCAGGCTCCCCATAATACCCCCATTCCATCGATATTGATAATATCACAACGCAAAACGGCATTGCGCAGAGCCGGATCTCTTTGGATATTTACCATTTTTGCCACATTCACCACAGCATGCTGGGTAAAAAGTCCGGCGTCCAGACGTCTGGCAATCTCTTCCACCGTCTCCTTCATGGTCCAGGGGTGCATGGGCACCCCCATCATCTGAATCGGGGGTCGCATGGGTTTATCTGATTTAATCTACTTTGTTTATCGTAATCGATTTTATCCAAACATTCCTATCTAAATTCTTCTCTGGGTCATAATAATCATTAACAAATTCTACGACTAAAGGCTCTACCTGTTCCCCATCACTTTTGAATGAAAAAATTTTTTCCTTGTACTCGCTTGTTGTAAAATAATCTCCAATGAGATTACTTCCTACATATACTTTCAATCGAGCATTTTCTCCCAAAGCCTCGGTACCCTTGGCGATAAGACTGATATCATATTCTGATTTTTCAAACTTTATTTTTTTTGACCTCAGTGAGGTATTCCAGGGTATCCAAACTGTGCCATCTGCTCCAATCTGCTTTAACCCTTCCAGGCTCGATAAATCAACTCCGATCATACAACTTCCAGAGCCTTTTAAAATAATGACCTTAGGATTTATAGAGTAAATGTCAAGATTTGTACCCCCTCCTTCTATAACATGAAAGATACGATTTTGAGGCGTTAGTTTATTAAGCAAATTAACCTCGGCATATTCTTCAGCACTACCACCAAACCTGCCGTATACTCCTACCAGTAAATAGGTGTATTTTTTTAAAGCCGATTGGATATCTTTGTGATTAAATATTTGATACCTTGCTTTTAGTTTTTTTAAATCCCATCTGTGAACTCTCAATTCGTTTGCGATGCCAATCACAACATCGTTAAAATCTATGACTTCCTCATCCGGCTGCTTCTTAGTCTCTTTTTTTTCTTTATCCAGCAAGGTATTTACATACTCTATCGCTTGCGTCCTCGTTTCACGAGCTTTCCAGGAATTCAGCGCCACCTTAAACTGCGCAATATAACCCTCGTAGAATCTGAGGACTAATATCACAAAGGGAATAAGGAATAAGAGGGTCCCTACATAATTGACCTTGTATCGGAAGAGGTATCTTTTCTGGAGAAAAGAACCCAGTTGAGAGAGTTTTATTGAAACAAAACTAATTGTAATAGCAGAAAAGATGGCAAAGAACGGATACATGACAACAAAGTTTCTATCATAACTCTCTTTTTGTTGTATCATGAAATACATATAAACAACCGGAAAACTTAAGATAAGAAAGAGTAGTTTTGGCTTTCTTAATAGGACAAAAGTGCCGGCAAAAGCCAGATAGAATAATATTTCGGAGATATTATTCTTTATCCTTGTTATTTGTAACATAAAATGCTCAAATCCCGGCTTCTGAGAACCTGCGACTTTATAATGATAAACTTCAAATCCGGAGTGCGTTAAAAATGTTTTAAAATCTAGGAGTGCATAGGGATTGACCACAAAAAAGGTGATAAGAGGTAGTATCAAAATGAGAAAGAGAACCAGGCTTTTATCCACTTTCAAATACTTTAAATTTAATAAATAAGCACTTACGGGTACTATCATGGATACAACCGCATTATATTTGGTTGAAGTAGCCAGTCCGACGCATATACTGGATAAAAGTAGATGTTTAAGTTTGTGAGAAGCGTTAAATCGCAAGGAAAACAATACAACCAGTAATACGAAAAAAGAGACCGGCAAATCCGGAGTAATATAGCGGGAGTGTTCAATATGAAAAGAGCTACCGGCTAATAGTAAAGCCGCTAACAGGCCTGCTATTTTTCCATAGCTTACTTTTGTAATAAGATAGGATAATACTACAGAGATCGTACCTAAAACCGATATGAAAGCTCGATTCCAGAGATAAAAAGATGGGTGTGATATCGTCCAATACCAGCCTGTATTGTGATATATCATGATTTCATCCAGGCTTCTGAGATAATCAAAATCAGTTACCTCCCTACCCATCAGATAATAGTAGTGTAATACGTCTATAATAAGACTGGTATAGATGGTAAAGGCCGGATAATTAAAAAAATGTGGGTTAAAGTCCCCGGTCCTCAGGATTTGTAAGGCAGTGCTGGCTGCTTGCGGCTCATCCCAGTGCCATAAATAGGGTAGACCGAACTTAATACCCAAAAGACGGACCAGGAACGCATAGAGAACAATCAGGCTAAATATTAAGTAAAAACAGGTGCTTTTTAAATAGCTAACTTTAAACATCCTGGTCATGTAAACTGATTTTCCTGGATTGTTCAGATTTATGGATAGGGAGAATGATATATTGTTTACTTAGTTTTGCTTGACTTTTAAGCGGCCCTCACCCCCAGTCCCTCTCCCCCTCCCTCACCCTCCCCGTGGACGGGGAGGGAAGGGGTGGGGGCGGAGAGGGGCCGGGGTGAGGGAGAAGAGTAACATAGAAATTAACTTTACAAAGTTAATGGTTTAAACCTGAGATAACAAAGCAGATAACCCTGCTAACATCCAGGCATTGGACCAACGCATATAAGGAATTCGGTTGGTCCCCCACTTTTTTATTTGATAGTAAAAGTAGCCTTCCTTTGCCTGCATGTGTTGAATGGCCCATAAGGCAACCTGTATGGCAAGATCGATATCTCCAAAATGGATAAGGGTCAGGATAGATTGGGCAACAACCGTAGAGTCAATGGGATAAGTTTTGGTTGAGTAATACCTCGGAACACCTTCATCGGTAAAAAACGTCTTACGGTAATACCGGTATCCTCTTTGCAAAGCCTCCTCATACCCGGTAGCTCCGGTGGAGAGAATAAATTCTTGTAAACTATCGAGAACATACCCGGTATGGAAATTATCTATCCAGGTACGTGTGTCTCCCTTGGAGTAGGACCAGGATCCATCTGGTTTTTGATTTCTTACAACATACTTTACCGTTTGGGTTGCCGTTTCTTTCAAATCCGGTTCGCCTGTGACAGAATATACCTGCGCCAGAAGTCGAGCCCCCTTCATCGTTGCATTGTAAACCCGCTGTCTGTCTAAAGGGGAGTAGGAAAAACAGAAAGACCCATCTTCGTAAGTTCGATTGAGATCGTATAAAACGAAATTGCAGGCACTCCGACAAAGTTGTAAAGGTACCTGATTAAGGATAGTTTTTACCTCTGCCTGCGCGTGCTTGTATAAAGAAAACAGAGCGTGGGTGATAATACCGGTTACCACAATATTCGGAATAAATGCCGGAATCCTTGCATATCGTGCTTCCCAATCAAAGCTGTATCCCCAACAAGTACCGCCATATCCCCTGGATTGGAACCTTTCTAACTCGTTAATACAGAATTGAATCTCTTTCAGATACCATTCCTTTTTTTCAGGAAAGACCGAAAGTAGATGACCATAAGCTTGCAGACATAAACCTAACGTAGTGGGCTCATAACTCTTTTTAATTCCCAGTAAAGGTCTCACATTGATTGGAAGTCGCTTTAAGAGTTGCTGGACCCCAAGTCTTATCGTTTTACGGTTCTTCAATATGGGCAATCGGAAGATAGGTGAGGTTAAGGCATCGTAGGGATCATAGCCCTTATACCTCTCCTGCAGAATATAACGTTCTAATTTTGATAAAGCCTCAAGAAGTCTACGTCTTTCGGTCTGCACTTTAGATTTCACAAGGAATACCCCTTTGTAAGGATTCTACAATCTTGAACGTGGTTAAGGTGGTAAAGTAAATAGACTCAAAGGAAAGTTGAGGCTTTTGTTTGCCCAAAATAACCTTTACAAAATGTTCGATCTCTTGTTTATGACCCTTGGTACCGTCATACTTTACTTTTTTCTTTTTGCCTTTGTGATAAAAGGAAACTTCCTTGAAGTTATCCAGAATGGCTGTTTTACCACTTGAATAGATTTCACAGTACTCCTTTTCTACCGAACGATCTCCGTTGGCTAAATACAAAAGATTTCCAACCGAACCATCGGAGAATTTAAGGCTCACAGTTATATTATCGTGATTTTCCACCTGCGAATTCTGAGAGTTTATAGATTCCGCATAGATCCGTACCGGGTTAGCTTCAAGGAGAAACATCATGCAGTCTATAAAATGACAACCCTCTCCGATGATTCTTCCTCCTTGTGCAGGATCCTGGATCCAGCTTGTTTTAGGAATAAATCCCGCATGAACGCGATAAGTTATTACAAAGGGTTCTGGAGTATCCTTGAAAAAGTCTTTTATTTCTTTGAACGGTTGACTAAATCTTCGGTTAAAACCGACCATGAGATGTAAACCCTGGAGAGCAGATTGGGTTTCATAAAGGTCTTTTATTTCTTTTAATTGAGTTTCACAGATGGCTAGAGGTTTTTCTACGAAAACATGTTTACCTTTCTTGAGAGCCTCTATCACATAGTGAGCGTGGGAATCGTGCCGGGTAGCTATAAAAATAGTATTGATCTCCGGGTCATTGATGATCTCCTCTGCCTGGGTTGTACAGTACTCAAATCGAAACTTCTTACCAACGGATCGGGCGTTGATCGGTTTTAAGGTTGCAACGCCTTTGAGCCGGACCCCTAACTTTTGCAAGGGAGGTATCAGATAAGATTGTGCAAAATTTCCTGCACCGATAAAACCTACTACCAACTGAGGGGGATTAAAATCAGCCTTTGTTTTTTGGAATAATTCGATCTTTTTTATGTCCGGTTTCTTAATTTTTTCACTGCCGGGATATTCGATCAGAATTCCCAGGTGCTTCTCTTTAACCTTTCCGGTCAGGATATCATAGGCCTGAAGGGCATCTTGAATGGGAAACTTATGGGTAATTAAGGATTGTACATCGAGCTTTTTTTGGGAGATTAAGTCCAGAACCGCTTCCATGTTTCGATTTTCTGTCCAGCGTACATACCCGATGGGATAATCATTTCCTTTTTCCTCGTATTCTGGATCGTATCGACCGGGTCCAGAGGAGCAGGAGATCCTTAATTCCAGTTCTTTTTCATAAAAGGGGGAACGGGGGACGTCCATTCCCACTGCGCCCACCACCACCACTTTGGATTTCTTTCTGGCAAGTTGCAAGGCCAATTCCAGGGGTTCATTTGATCTTGTTGAGGCGGTAATAATAACGGCGTCGGTTCCATAACCTTTCGTAAAAGCCTCAACGACTTTTCCGGCATCTGGGATACTGAGGGTACACGCATCACAGCCGAGTTTCTTTGCAAGTTCAAAATTGTTTTCGGAAATATCCAGACCGATCACCCGGCATCCATTCGCCTTCAAGAGTTGTACCGTAATCAGACCCACCAATCCTAGGCCGATAACGGCTACCTGCTCACCGATTCGTACATCTGCCTGACGTACGCCTTGTAAAGCAATGGCTCCCAGCGTCGTAAAGGCAGCTTCTTCAAAGGAAACTCCGGCAGGTATCTTTACGACCAGATTTTTAGGCACGAAAATGAACTCGGCATGGTAGGCATAACCGGCACATGCCACTCGGTCTCCCGGTTTAAAAGTAGTAACCGAGGACTCCACCACTATACCTGCAGAGCTATATCCTAACTCTTTATAATTATCCAGTCGGTTTTGGACTTTTTCATAGGTGGCCAGTAATCCTTCCCTTTTTACGTTATCTATCACCTGCCTGACCAGATCGGGACGTGATCTGGCTTTACCGATCAGAGAGGCCTGGGCCGTCTCGACGGAGGTTCTTTCCGTTCCCGTGCTGATCAATGAAAAAACATTTTGTACCAGAACCCCACCGTCCTTTAACCGGGGGGCCGGAACCTCTTCAATAGACATTTCTCCGGTTTTTTGATATTGGATTATCTGGAACATGATTTGATCCCTTTGATCCACAAATGCCAGCCATATCGGGAAGCTATTTTCTTTTTCATGTTCGCCGAAAGAAGACTTCGGAGGATCGGAAAATGCCGTTCATTAAAAAAATGCTTTGAGAAACTTAAATTTTTAAATCCTGAGAACAACTCTGCCGCTTCGGATTGGCTGAAGACCGAAGAAAATACATTATCAGGACCATCGGTAGCCTTATGAATAAAATTCCCCATTTTCAGATAAGCCAGACCGTCTCGCCGCAGATAACGGCGATGCTTTTCTAATCTCTCCATGTCTTCATGGGTTAATTTCGCTACCAGCCTGGACATTCCCGGGAAGAATAAAAGAAAAATTCCCAGCCGCCGGATGAATCGAATGGATATCTGATAATTTATGGAATTCCGATGGTATAGCATGACGACCACCAGGCCCCCTTCCCGTAAAACCCGATGAATTTCATGGATAATAATTCTGATACGGGGTGAATGATGGAGGACCCCATGGGAGAAAACAATATCAAACGATTCATCCGGAAAATCTAACCTTTCCGCATTCATGACCTGCAGGCTTTCGTAGGGAAGAGAGAATAATTCACATCGTAGCTTCACCCGGGTAACACTTTCTTTGGTCAGATCGATTCCATTATAAATAGCCCCGGCTTCAATAATTTTCTGGGCCTCAGCTCCCTGGCCCATGCCTATTTCCAAAACACGCTTCCCCTTAAAATTGATTTTCTCTATTTCCTCTAAAATGTGCGGTTCGTGGTTATACCTGAAACGGTCGTAACGGATAAAAAAATCTTTCCACTCGGAAGCAGGGACAAAGTTACTTCCAACGGGATGTTTTTCCCAGAATTGGGCAATCTGTTCAGAGGTAAATTTTCCGATATTCATCGATCTATTTCCCAAAAAAGGTTCGAAACCAAATCTCACAGGTAAGCAAAGTCCATAAAATATGGGCATTGTCTTCTAACCCTCTCCGATCTTTTTCAATCAATTCAGAGACGTATCGGGGATTATAAAGCCCTCGGGCTTTTAAGGATTCTTCTGAAAGCAACTCTCTCACCAGGGTTGAAAGAGGACCACGAATCCAGGAGCGGAGAGGTGAGCCGAAGGGTGCTTTGGGACGATGCACAATATGTTTAGGTAAGTACTTTTCGGCAACTTTTTTCAGTAAATATTTTTGCGTATACCCTCGAATCCTGTATTTCGGTGGAAGAGAAAACATAAACTCTACGATCCGATGATCTGTTAAGGGAGGGCGACTTTCTATACCGGCTGCCATGGCCGCTTTATCGGAGTAGGTTAAATTGTGCTCGGGTAAAAAGACTTTGGTATCATTCAGACACATCTTTGTAAGGTAGGAAATCCCTTTAAGATTAAAAACCTCTTTTTGCGATTGATAAAAATAGGTCTCTTTATAACGAGGGCCGTTTAGAAAAAGTCTATGATATTCTCCTTGAGAAAGGGATAAATCCGAGGTAAGGTACCGTTCCATTTGCGGGAGCGAGGCGAAGGAGAAAAAACGTTTAGACCAGCGGAATGTTTTTAATCCCCGGGTCGAGGTCGCCACCGGGATATGATCAAAGATTTTTTCGATCCAAGTCCTCAGAATGCCCGGTACCAGGCTTTGATAGAGGTCTGCCTGTAAGCAGGCCAGTTGCTTTCGATAGCCTCCAAAAATTTCATCTCCTCCCATTCCGTTGAGTAACACCACGATTCCCAGATCCCGTGCAGCTTTTGAGATAAGATAGGTATTGATGGCCGCCGGATCTGCCAGAGGTTCGTCTAAGTGCCAGACTAATTTGGGAAGTAATTCTGCAAGGTCCGGCTTTATTTCAAATTCATGGTACCGAAAGTCCAGTTGCTCCGCAACCTGTCGGGCATACCTATGATCCTCAACGATTTTCTCGAATTTCTGATCGGCCTCTGAAAACTTTATGGTAAAGGAATGGATATCCTGATAGGTATTCTGTCTCATTCCTGCGCTGATAAGAGAAGAATCTAACCCCCCACTTAAAAAGACGCCGACCGGAACATCTGCTATCATCTGGAGACGGACGGCATCCTGAAGGAGAGCATCTAACTGCTCCCTTACCTTCCGTTCGGAAACACCCTCATCTTCCCGGGCTTTGATCTCCCAGTAAGGGGTAACAGTTAACCGGTCATCTTTGAAAACAAGATAGTGGGCGGGTGGGAGTTTGAGGATATTTTCAAATCCCGTATAGGGTGAAATTTGAAACCGTGTGGGGGTATGAAGGGCATAATAATCCGGCCTTTTTTCCACCAGAGAGGAAGCCAGGATAGCCTTGATCTCGGAGGCAAAAACGAGGGTCTCATCTTTATGGTAATAATAAAATGGCTTAATTCCTATTCGATCCCGCGCGGCAAATAATTTTCGTGAACGGGTATCATAAATTGCAAAGGCAAACATCCCGTTGAATTTTTCCAGGCATTTTTCTCCCCAGGCTTCATAAGCTTTCAGAACGACCTCGGTATCACTCTGGGACTTGAATCTGTATCCTTTGTTTAGCAGCTCTTTTCTAATTTCTTGGTAGTTATAAACCTCCCCGTTGTAAGTAATCCACAGATTACCGGAGTCATTGGACATGGGCTGATGGCCCAGCGGCGAGAGATCCAGAATGCTTAATCGCCGATGTCCCATTCCGGTTCTGAGATCATCCCACCATTGGATACCTTCATCATCGGGCCCACGATGTTGCTGAACATAAACCATGCGGCTTAGTGCCTCGTGATTTCCACCGTGGATGATACCTACTATGCCACACATACGGGATCTAAGACTGTTTTGAAGATCTGGATTGCCTTTTCCAGCATACACTGAGACGTGTAACACGCCTCGTATCTTTTTCTTCCGGCCTTTCCCATTTGGGTGAGAAGTTCCGGGTTCTTCAAGAGAGACAAAATAGCTTCCGCGAGTTTTTCTGGATTTTGCTTTTCTACCAAAATCCCTGTAACCCCATCGATGACCGTTTCATCAATAACCCCCACGTTTTTTGTGGAAATAACCGGACAGCCTGCAGCCATGGCCTCAAGAATTACCAAGGGCTGTCCTTCGTAC
This sequence comes from bacterium, assembly GCA_030550175.1. Lineage (GTDB taxonomy): Bacteria > Moduliflexota > Moduliflexia > Moduliflexales > JAUQPW01 > JAUQPW01. The sequence goes on along the minus strand of JAUQPW010000078.1, from coordinate 7,781 downwards.
CAACTGGGGAACACAAATAAATCCGTGTCTTTAAGCAGGCGGAATTTGTCCTCCGCTGCTGTTATTTGGCCTAAATACACAACTGCTCCCTTTAAAGCCTTTACATACTCGTCAAATTTATGTTGAATGGTTTCACATGTCAGGGAGGTAAAGGGATCATCTACAAACTTTCCGGCTATTTGTAAGATAAATTCTCCCTGGGCTTTTTCATTTACCATTTTAATGGCCTCAAGTAAATCGAATATCCCCCTCGATTCGTATAAATTTCCTAAGTAAGTCAGGACTTTTTGCTGTTTAGAATCTTGTTTCTGAAAATTCTGACTATCCTGAAAGACAACAAAGTTGGGAAGTACAAAGATTCTGTCGGGAGACAACCATCCTTCGAAGATCCCTCGTAATTTATCTCCCAGAACAATGGCCCCATCGCAGGCCCTCAGGGTAACATCGATAAATTTTTTAATATATCCGGGAGATTGATCGTAGAAGTTACGAAAATAACTTCCATGGAGATGGACTACTACCCTGGTTTTAAACATTTTTCCCAGGAGTATAAAAAGCCCATCCCGTAAGTAAGCGAAGGTATTTTGTGCTATAGGAATATAAATAATCTCCGGTTTGTATCTTATACAAAAATAAGCTTCCTGGACTAAGGAACTAAAGGCGGTAGAGAGATTTTTAAAATCTAATTTTCCCAGGTTGTTAAGGTCATTTCTTTTATCCGATGTTTCCACGTGGAGAACTTCAACCACCGGACAGTTCACCAAAGTTTCCAGAAAATCCTTAAAATAAATACTGGAACCATGATAGGGTGGTGGGGTTGAGCCTATTAATAAAATTCTCATCTTTTTAGAAACCTCAACCCTCGATTCTATGCCGACACTGTGATCACTGATTTGCATTTTCTCCCGTTTCCTAAGCGATTTTAATTTGTATACCATTCCCGCGAAAAACCACATAAAAAATCCATAATAGGTATTCTCTAATACAACGTTGAAAAGAGCAAATACGGTCATGGCTAACAGGGACATGCCGGCTATTATTATGAACGGATCCTTTTCTTTTAAACTTATCCTGAAGGCCTGTCCAAAAAAGAGGGCTATAAAAAACAGACCCAGGAAGCCCGTTTTGTACAAAACGGCAATAAAACTATTATGGAAGCCAATAACCGGTGCCGTCAACAGATTTCCTGGTTTATCTGCTAACTCCAGTGGAGTGAGAGAAAAACCTTTACCCCACAATAAGTCGCCGGAATTTGTAAAAATGTCTGATAGAATCTTTTGCCAGTAGGCCAATCTCCCGGCGGCATTCGGATCATCCTTAGGGGTAAAGATAGAATACAGTCGATTACATATGGCCGATACATCCGTCAGTCCGGTCTTGCTAAAATAACCGGAAGAAAGGATAAGCATGATGCTACCCAAGACTCCCAGAACTATCACCCTGGGAAGTCCTTTCAAAAAACGTACAGGCCTTGTTAATACGAAAATTGCAGGCGCAATGGCAAAGGCTATTATAGCAGATCGATGAAAATAAAAAAGTAGCACCCAACAGAGACAAAGGATTAGCCAGATAAGGGGTTTGATGGGAGTTCGTCTTCGACTTAAAATTTCAGAAAGAGCCCAGCAGAAAACAAAAAAGTAAACTCCAAAATTCCCAAGCCCTATGTAGTAGATACCCGGGGTAGAAGTTATAGATCCAAAATGGATATTGGATACACTGGTCGGTAGATTTATAAGGGTAAAAATCCAACTGAGTAGAACGGATAATTTTGCCGCCTGGATAATCTTTTTAAAATCCTTACTCGACTTTAGAAAGTCACAGGTAACAAAGGCCAGGAGGATATAGAAAAACATCATAGAATATCTCAAAGCAAAAGCATCCGGCTTTCTCAGGAGATTTAGAACTCCCAGGGCTAAAATTCCGGAAACAACCGTAGCCGAGAAAGGATACACTAAAAACTTTTCTCCCCTGAGGGCCTGGGAAATCTTATAGAATAACCATATTAAGATAAGAAGCTCGGTTGGAAGAAGAGGAATACTTCCGGGAACCAGAATATATTTAGCGAAAGTCGAACTAAACACGCTGAGCAAAATAAAATAAATCAGGAAAGAAACCCGGAAGATGGTCCTCAAAGCGGTAAACAAGAGGATATAAAGTCCAGAGCCGGTCGAAGATGATTTACCGATCATAGGGATATTCCCAAAACTTTACGGAAAAACAAAAGTTTTTCCCTTTCTTTAAGGCTTATGTCCAGGTGGGTTATCTCCTGGCGGGGAACCCTTTGGCCTTTCCAGGTATTTACGAATTGCTCTATAGCAGAGACCTGTTCTCTTACCCCGTCAGGGGTATTGGGTAACCGGAGCAGATAGGGTACGGGTTGTGGAAAGTCGGTATCCTGATAGCCGATGATCGTCGGAATTCCATAAGCCAGGTATTCCCGGACCTTGAGGGGGGAGGCTTCATCCATCTTTTTTCGATACAGGGCTAAAGTTCCTATGGCTATATCGGATTGAGCCAGGATTTTCTCATACCGGGTACGGTTTAACAGGCCATGTGCCGATAGATTGGGAAGTGATTTCCCTCTCAGATCGGGATCGGAAGCTTCCACACCGATTAAATCAAAATGCCATAGGGTGAAGTGATCAGCAAGCCAGAGGATTTGGTCAATCCCGTGCCAAGAGTGTCCGGGAGAACCTATAAAAACAAGCCGGGGATTAGGATTTTTGGGAGCAGGTAACGGAGAATACCGGGAAAGATCGATACCGTTTGCTATTACCACCATGGGCTTTCTGTAGGGACTCAATCTCTCTGCAATTTCATGGGAAACACAAACCAAACCCCAGGCTTTTCTTAAGATCCGGTCTCGGGTTAAAAGACAATACAGATATCTAAGCCTGGAATAGCGAATACGGGCCTCTGCAAGATCGTCGGTATTCATCTCCAGAAAAGTGGGAATAGAGGTCATGAGCCGTTCCAGGGAAGGATAATAGGTGCTAAAGCGAAGATACGTCAGGTCGGGTTTCCAGGCCAGGATATGCTGGACGATCTCATGGGCCTTAAAAAACCGGGTGAGAAGGGTACCCCTGGAAATCACTTCCAGGGGAAAGGGATTTAAGTTTTCCCAGGTTTCAGTACCCGGTGAGAGGGCAAATAGTTTTACCTCATTGCCCTCTCGGATCCAGATCCCTATCTGGTCCAGGATTTTCTTCAAAATGCCGCTTTCTCGGCTTAAATCCCAATGGATGAGATAAGCAATTTTCATCGGCGGGCTTCTCCTAAAAGCTGTTGATATAACCGGATCACTTTACCCATTTCCGTATCGGCGTTGAGCTGCCTGGCTACCTCCCGTGCAGCCTGTTGCATAGCCGTTAATCGGTCTATGCTCAGTTGATTCAGCATATGAGCCACATCGGAAGGATTAAAGGTCGGTGCCACACAACCAAAGCCATACTGCCGAACCAGTTCGGCCATGGAGGGTGACGGTCCAATACATACAGCCAGACCTGCTACGAGAAAGTCAAAAAATTTATTAGGAAGGGCTGCGCTATTATTGAAATTACCGGGTTCGAGGAGATAGAAACCCATATCATACTCCGAGATTCGTTCCACAACTTCTGCAGGGGCTACCGGATTATGGAAAAAGACTCGACCTGGAGCTACCTCATCGGCCAGCTTTTTAAGATATTCCAAATAAGAGGGATCATTATCCATAAGCATAAAATGCAGGCTATACCGTCGATCACACAAAGCTACAGTTTCTATCATCCTCTCCAGCCGTCGATCTCGTATCGAAGAACCATGGTGGATTAATCGGATGTCATAGGGATTTAATTTCTTAGGCGTCAGATCTACATACTCCGGTGCGTTGAGTACCACGAGGGGATTTAGATTAAACTCTTGCCGGTATCTCTTTGCAAGAAGTGGGGCTACGGTCATCGAAGCGTCTATCCAGGAAGCATATCTGTGTAGGATATAACGGATAGCCGGTGAATAGAGCAGTCGCCAGTATCGGCGATCTTCAAACTCAAGAGGTCCATATTCATGGGCGTCAAACACAAGTCTGGCCTGATGCCTTCTGGCTGCCTCGGCAGCTACCGGCAGGGCTTCCCAATCATTAGCATGGAAGGCATCACATAGGCTTGCCATGGCATGTTCAAGTGCCTGCCTGTGATGCAATCTTCTCCAGTACCAATAATCATAGAAAGAGGGCCGCAATCTTCCCAATAACGTCAGTAAAATCAGTTCGCTAAACTTCTTTGTCAGGGTGAGCGGTTTTCTAACCACAGATACCCACTTAATGCCTTGTTTATCCTTCCAGTCTGGATGAGGCGGGCCGTAGCCGATAACGGTTAAGTCGTACACCTGGGAAAGATATTTAATTTGCCTCAATACCCGTCCATCCCGGTAAATAGGAGAAAAAGAGATAATACAGATGGATTTTTTCATTTTTTTACAAAGCATTCAGGAGGCCTTTAACAGTTCCGAAATGATCAATTCGGCCGCCTTTCCATCGCCATAAAGTCCCACAGGATAAGGTAATTCCCTTGGGGAGATCAGTACCGTCTTTATACTTTCAGCTATCAGTTGGGCATTCACAGGAGGAACCAGTTGATTCCAGCCTAAATTTACCAATTCCACCCATTCGGTTTCTTCTCGTAGGGTTATACAGGGAACCCGATAGAAGAAGGCTTCCTTTTGTACCCCTCCCGAGTCTGTAGCAATTACCCGGGCATGTTTCTCCAGCAGAACCATATCCAGATATCCCACCGGTTCGATAAACCGGACGAAACGGGATACTTCTTCCAGCATATCTTCTTGTTGGAGCATGGTACGGGTACGGGGGTGAAGAGGTAAAATGAAGGGGATATCCCTGGCCACCGAAACCAATCCCTCAAAAATAGTCCGTAATCGAGCGGGATTATCGGTATTTTCCGCCCGATGGATGGTGCCCAAGATGTATCCTTTAGATTCCAGACCCAGTTGTTCCAGAATGCGGCTTTCCTTGTCGGCTTTGGCTCCGTAATATAGAGCTGCATCATACATGACATCTCCGACCAGACGGATTTTATTTTCAGTAATTCCTTCCCGGTGCAGATTGTTTACGGCAGTCGGGGTTGGGGCGAAAAGCAAGTCAGAAACGTGATCGGTCAGAACCCGATTGATCTCCTCCGGCATCCGCCGATTGAGCGAGCGCAGACCTGCCTCTACATGGGCTACCGGAATATGGAGTTTGACGGCGGCCAGGGCTCCAGCCAGTGTAGAATTGGTATCCCCATAAACCAACACCCATTGGGGTTTTTCCTTGAGCAAAACCTGCTCAATCTCTTCCAGCATTCGTCCGGTTTGGAATCCATGGGTTCCTGAACCTATTCCGAGATGATAATCCGGTTGAGGAATTTCCAGCTCCTCAAAAAATACCCTGGATAGATTATCATCATAATGCTGACCCGTATGAACCAATATTTCCTTTATTCCCTGGGTAATACCTATGATTCGAGAGATAGTTGCCGCTTTGATAAACTGAGGTCGTGCCCCAACAATAGTTATAATCCGTAGCACTTCACCCTCCTTACCTGAAATTAACCCCATATTGTTCAACCCATCGGATCAGGTTAATCCAACGCCATACACGAAAATCGAAATGCTTATTTCCCTGGAGAATGGCCTGCCATTCCATTTTTATTCCCTGCAGGTTCAACACTGGAATCTGTGAAGCCGTTTCACTTTGCAGGACTTTTTCTATCCAGGATTGCAGGCCGGTTAACCAGCCCTGTTCAGGTGTGGCAAAGCCGATTTTATCTCTGCGATCCAAAACCGTATCCGGGACCAGACCCCGCATAGCCCGTCGAAATATAGACTTACTTGTACCGTCCGGAGCGATGATATATTCTTCGGGCAGGGAAAGAATAAAGTTTGCTAAGGTTTGCGTCAGGAAAGGTACCCGACTCTCGATGGAAAAGGCCATGGAGTTACGATCTTCATACCGGAGCAGCATGGGAAGGCTTGTTTCCGTAACCGTTTGATAAAGGTGTTCTCGCAATACTTCTTGCCGGTAACTGGGTTGAAGAGGCCTGAGGACCACGCCTCGTTCACGGAGCCAGGTGGCATTCAACCAGGGAGGAGCCAGATCTTTCCCGATCAATCGCCTGACTAAACTCTGGAAACGGGCAGGAATCAGTACCCCTGCGGTGTTAAGAAGAAGATCCAGATTGCCAGATCCGGGCAATTTTGAAGCACGGCTTAAGAACCGACCCGCCTTGATCCATTGTCCCTGGCGTAATAGAGAAGCCAGTCGGGAGGCCAGATAAGGTCGGTATCCCCCCAGGAGTTCATCGGCTCCCTGTCCATCCAGCATAACCTTGATGCCGGCTTCACGGGCGAGTCGGAATACCCGGTATTGGGCATAAATACTGGTACTACCAAACGGCTCATCCTGGATGGAGATGAGATGTTCCAGATCTGTGGTGAGTTCCTGGGGCCCTGGTTGGGTCTTATGGACGATCGCTCCGGAGGCCTTACCTACCAGGTCTACCCATGGTTCCTCATTGATAGCCGGATGGTCGGCTATATAGCTGAAAGTATGAAGTTCGAGCTCCTTACCCTGGATATGACGCATCGCCATGACAATAGAAGAAGAGTCGATACCGCCGGAAAGGGCTGCTCCTACCGGAACATCACTTCGCAAATGGAGTCGAACATTCTCCAAAAAGAGTTCTCGTAATTGCCGGGAGGCTTCTTCAAATGAAAGTTCAAATCGTGGATTCAGATCTATCTGCCAGTAACGTAGGGGCTTAACCCCGTGGGGATGATCCAAAGGAATCCCGAGATAATGGGCTGCAGGAAGTTGATAAATCTGGGCAAAGAGAGTTTCCTGACCGTGATCGGTGAGTCCAAAGCGCAGGTATTCATAAAGCCGCTGCGGGTTAACCTGACGGTCCACTTCGGGAAGCTCAAGAAGGGCTTTGATTTCAGAGGCAAAGGCAAAACCATTCTGCAAAAAAGTATAATACAAAGGCTTAATACCGAAAAAATCACGGGCTAAAAATACCTTTTGTTCCCGGGTATCCAAAACGGCCAATGCAAACATGCCGATCAATCGAGTAAGAACCTGAGGTCCCCAGTGGCAGTAAGCCGTGAGCAATACCTCTGTATCGGAATGGGTATAAAACCAATATCCTGAAGCTTCAAGCTCTCGACGTAATTCCAGATAATTATATATCTCTCCATTAAAGACAATCCAAAACCGACCATCCGGACTCACCATGGGTTGATGGCCCGCAGGGGAAAGATCCAGGATGGCCAGACGCCGGAAGCCTAACACCCCGTTGAACGGACGATCAAAGAATTCCCCCATATCGGGTAGATCGAGTCGTGGATCTGTGTCTTTACCTCCACAGGGTATTCTTCTTCCGGATGGTACATGGATCAGTAAATAACCCTCATCATCCGGTCCACGATGTCGCAGGCAGGTCGTGGCCCGTTGAGCCACTTCCAGATCTACCGATTTGTCATCCGTATACCAGATACCAAAGATACCGCACATGATTAAACTCCTTCTACGTCTATCCGGTATTTTCCTAAATTCCCGTCTTTTTAGGCACTAGGATATTTAGTCTCTCAACAATCTCTTTTTGTTGCCTTGTGAGTTCCTGAACTATTATCTCATCCTGAAATACCTTATGATCTGCTCCCCAAAAATGAGACAATTATTATGTAGAAAATTACTAACAAAGAATACAAAAGGAGAAGCATAGATGAGACCTAACAAGTTCTCTGTTGAC
>JAUQPW010000174.1 GCA_030550175.1 bacterium | reverse complement strand
GTGGGGAAGTAGGGGTGTGGGGGTATGGGGGTATGGGGGTATGGGAGTATAGAGGGATGGAAGGATTTACACCCATACTCCCACACTCCCACACTTCCATACCCCCATACTCCCATACTCCCCTACTTCCCCACACCCCCTACTCCCACACTCCCACACCCCTCTACTCCCATACCCCATATCATAATCATAGGATAAAATCGACTGTTTTCAACTCAGTTTTAAGTAAATTTTTAACTGGACAGAGGAGCATCTATCCATTACTCTGTTAAAGATACTTAAGACATGAAAAGAGACGCGGGGTTTTGGGACACGGGGACTGGGAGACGCGGGGACTGGGGGACGCGGGGACGCGCGGGGTTTTTTTGGGAGACAGGGATTTGGAGGATGCAGGGACTCTGAGACTGGGAGAAGCGTGAACTTTGGAATTGGAGACAAGGGGGCCCGGCAATCCGGGGACTTCTGTCCCCGCGTCTCCCTATCTCCGCGTCTCCGTGTCTCAAAACCCCGCGCGTCCCCGCGTCCCCCAATCCCCGCGTCTCCCAGTCCCCGTGTCCCAAAACCCCGCGTCTCAGAGAAGGAGGTGCAGGTAAAAATGACCACCATGAGAGTAAATCCCCACGAACTGATTGTAGCAGGAGAGAATTCTTTTCTACGGCTCAGTCTGGATGAAGGTAAAACCATAGCCCATCGGACCAGCCATTGGCGGGTTTTCTGGTCGCCTGTCGGACCAGGACATGCCTTGTTTATTGAAAGCGAGCTGACCAATGGAATCAAGATTTATAGCGATAATGTAGCGTTGGCGCGCTACCTTCAGCGTCAGATCGAATATCTGCTTCATAAGCCGTTCGGGGATACCCATATTCCCGTCATCGATGCCATATTTACCCGGGAAGGGGATCCTCGTTCTTATGCTGCTGAGCAGATTGAGTCTTCCGTGGATTCCATTCGACTGGTATGGTACGACTTCATAACTCCTTTCAACTTCTCTGCCGAACCGGGTTGGAATAACCGTCCCCTTGGCGTTCAAACAACCTTCTTTCCGGCTACTTCGGCAGACCTGATAGTTAATGGGAAATTCGCAACCGGAAAACCCTGGTCAGAGAAAAGGGGGGATCAACTGAGTAGCAGCGCCTGTTTAGCCTGGTGTGAGACCTGGGTCCGACCAAGGGCTTAATGGGAATTTAAATTCTCAACGACCTTAAGTTTAAAAGATATCTTTTTGATTTATTTCAATCCAGAAAGGGCGGTTTGCTAAATCCCAAGGCAAACGCCCTGGAATGTTGATTAAACCATGGATGCTCAAACCCGCAAACATTTAATAGCTCTCCTTAAACGGAATTATCCCTTCGTCTTAAAAAATATCCAACAGCATATTCGAAACTGGTATACACTTAAAATCAAAGGGAGTCGTATAGTCCCCCCTTACTCGGCCGTTCTCTACGTTTCCCATCACTGTAATCTGAGTTGTTCCTACTGTACTCAAAAAACACCCGATGTTGTCAGCGAAGAATTGGATACCCATCGTACCGTTGATCTTCTCAGGCTTATTCGAAAAGAAACAGATTATATTTTATTAACCGGAGGGGAACCCCTGTTACGATGGGATATTGTTCAACTAGCGAAAGCGGCCCGTAAGGATTTGAAATTTCGGTCGGTTATGCTGATTACCAATGGAACTCATATTCGTGAAAGAGAGGAAATCCTGGATTATCTGACCAGTATGGTGGTGAGTCTGGATGCCATCACAGTAGACAAAAGCAAACCGAGAACCAAACCTTACGTGGTCGAGAAAGTCCTGGATAATCTCCTCTATTGTAAATCTATTGGCAAACCTGCACGATCCCGAATTACCATCAGTACCGTTATTACCGAAGAGAATCTGGATGAGATTGTCAAGATTCTGGATTTTTGCCGGGAGCATGATTTCGTCTTCTCGGTCCAGACCGGCTTAATCCATCGTTATCCCCGTCGAGAACTTCTCAAAAATCCCAAATACCAGAAGCTGGTCGATCTTATTATCGAGCGGAGGAAAGCAGGACAGGCTATTAATGGAACTCCCAAACTTCTTCGAACCCTGTTCGATTTCACCCCGTTTCATTGTTATCCCACCATGTTCCCCCGGGTTTATCCCAATGGAGATGTTTTTTATCCTTGCGAGCCTCTAAAGACCATTGGTGGGAATTTGTTCCGGGAGGGATCTTTTAAGAAAATTTTTGAGCGAGGTCGAAAGCTCTATGGAGATATCCCCCATTGCCAGGGAGTCTGTTATTTGTTCGGCAACGTCATGTCCCATTATTTTGTAGAAGACTTCTGGTCCTTTGCAGCAGATTATCTCCGCTAAAATCCCCAAACCTTCCTGGAAGACAGGGTCCATTTTGAAATCCTCTACCTTTTCAAGTTGTGAGGGATACGATAGGAATGTCCTTATCAGGGTGGTTTTAAGTTTTATCGGAGTAAAACCTGATTTGCCTGGGAACCGATTATCTTCTCAGGCGATCTACTTGATTTTCCAAAATACGGGTTCTGGTTGTAAAAAGATCCAGTCTGGCCCTTAACAAATCTACCTGGCCCCTGAGCTTGTTCAACTCCTCCTCCAGGTAATCTATTCGGGATATTTTCGGATTTCCCTTGTATTTTAGCTCCTCTTCAATGATTTCCAGGCGTTTTTCTATGTCCTGGACCTGATCTTGAAGGCTGAGAGGCTTTCGTTCCGCTCCTGCTACACCACTCTGGAAGTAAATATAACAGGCAGCGGTGAGATTAACAAAAGTTAGAACTACCATGAGGATATCTTTCCCCTTCATAGTTTTTATCTTCTGATCCTTCCCTGACCTGTTTTTTGATTCCCTACCGTTTGATAAACTTCCAGAACGGCTTCGGCCGTTTTCTGCCAGGTTAAGGAAAGGACCTGTTCACGCCCTCTTTGGGACATCTCCTCCCGGAGTTGTCGGTTTTGGAGAAGTGTTTGAATGGCTTGAGTCAACTCTGGAAGATCATAAGGGGGGAACGACCATCCCTTGTCACCGATAACTTCTTCCAGAGAAGATCCCCGACTGTAAATTACAGGGGTTCCACAGGCCATGGCTTCAAGAGGTGGGAAGCCAAACCCTTCATAGAGGGAAGGATATACGAAAAGGGTGGCTGCCTTATATAGGGATGGAAGATCCGGATCCGGTACGTATCCTAAAAACCGGACCTGTTCTTTCAAGGCCAGATGTTCGATGAGCTGCTCTACGGATTTTAAATACCGAGGATCCTTCCTACCGGCAATAACCAAGGGGTATTGTTTTCGTAAAACAGGATCCAGGTGATGATAGGCCTGGATTAAAAACTCCAGCCCTTTATAAGGATCTTGCCGCCCCAGGTACAAAAGAAAATCTTCTCGAAGGTTATATTTTTGTAGAAACACCTTCGAAGGTTTTTCTGCCGTACCGAATCTTGTTTCAATACCCGGCCAGATTACCCTGATTTTTTCGGGTGGAGTTCCAAATAGCTTCACAATATCTTTTTTCGTATGCAGGGAATCGGCTATGATCTGATCTGCTTTGCGTAAGACAAGATAAGCAGGATACTTACTTCTGTAATAGAATTTCCATCTCAGGCTGGCTTTCCAGAGGGTTTCAGGATAAAGATAAGGAATAAGATCGTGGACGGTAACAATTTGAGCATAACGTCCAGATAGAGGGGAAGTCAGGTAATTCGGTGCATGGAATAAATCTATCTCCAATCGGTTCAGAAAACCCGGAAGGCGAAAAAAATCTTGAGGAGAGAGGAAGGGATAGGGGGATGCGGAGATGTGGAGGTGCGGGGACGCGGGAAAGGAAAATGAAGATGGGGAGCTACCGGGATGTGTGATGAGAAAATAGGTGTTATGGGTATCTAACTCTACTAGATGGGTTACCAGGTTACTTACGTATCGACCGATTCCATCCATCTCTTTTCTTAGCCAGCGAATATCTATAGCAATGCGCATGACCTGTTTCCCTTTTCCTCTTTGTCTAACCTTTAGTTACAGATCGATATACGGCCAGTGTTTCTGCAGCAGTCCGCTGCCAGGAGAAGAGATGGGCCCGTTGCAATCCCTTTTCGATCATGGATTGCCTGAGGGTCTGGTTGGTCAAGACTTCTGAAATTCCTTCGGCAATGTTTCGAGGATCATAAGGATCAACCAGTTTACCAGCTTCACCGACAATTTCAGGTAAGGAGGAGACCTTTGAAGTGACAACGGGAATGCCACAGGCCATAGCCTCTAAAACCGGAAGACCGA
>JAUQPW010000077.1 GCA_030550175.1 bacterium | reverse complement strand
TTGACAAAGATCCCTTTCTCGGAGTAAGACACCAAAATAACAGATTTTTACCCTTTCTACTTTGTGCTTTTCAGAGTTATCCCAATTTTAAATATCTGGACGGTCAAACCGATATAAAATTGTTGACCTGATTAACCTGAGAGGGGGGGAGTAAAGGTATGAAGATAGGAAGTTTCAGAAAAGATTCTTTGTTTAAGATTCTGTTTATCTCGGTTTTTTTCATCGGTTTTGTTGGGGAGATCGGCTTCTCGGAAGAGATAAGCGGACGTACGGTCGTTGAGACCAAGTGCGCTGTGTGTCATTTTCAAAGGGATGGGATGCGAAGCCGTATCTCATTCCAAAGGAAAACACCCGAAGGGTGGGAAATGACGGTCACACGCATGCAGATAGTTAACGGCTTACAAATCACTCCAGAAGAAAAAAAAGCCGTTATTAAATACTTGAGCGATGAATATGGACTGGCTCCGGAGGAGGTCAAAGATTATCAATACCTTCTAGAAAGGAAGGATTGGATTGTAGAAAAGCTTCCGGAGTCTTTATCCCTGGTCAAGACCGTCTGTACCCGGTGCCATAGTTTTGCACGAACCGCTCTTCAAAGACGGACGTTGGAAGACTGGCTTTTGCATATGGATTTTCATGTAGCCGCCTTTCCGACCATAGAATATCAAGCCGGGGGAAGAAATATTGATTGGTATGGAGACGCTAAAAAAGTGGCAGAGATCCTAGCCAAGGAATTCCCCTTTGAATCCGATGCCTGGACAAAGTGGAAAAATAAACCCAATAAGCCGGACCCTCAGGGGAAATGGCGTGTGATCGGCTATCAACCCGGTGTGGGAAGTTACCAGGGTATTGTAGAAATAACTCGAACCGGAGGAGATCACTACAAAGAGACCTTTACGGTGGAATATGAAAACGGAACCAAACTTTCGGGAACCGGCGTTGGAACCCTCTATACAGGATTTCAATGGCGGGGCAGTGTAAAACTGGACAATGGAGGCAGGGCCCGGGAAGTTCACTTCCTTTCTGAAGATGGCAATACCTTATCCGGTCGATGGTTTTTACCGGATCACAATGAAATAGGTGGAGAGGATATCGCCTATAAGATAGGAAGTGGACCCAAAGTACTGGCGGTAAGTCCAAAAGCTCTCAAGACCTCCCAGGGAACCGCTACCCTTAAGATTTTCGGTGTGGATCTTCCAAAAAATCTTCAAGCGAAAGATATCTCATTGGGAGAAGGACTTACAGTAACCAAGATTAACCAGGCAGATGACCAGACTTTAGCCCTTGAGGTGACGATAGATGGAAAGGCGCCCATCGGAAAACGGAATGTGACCGTAGGCCAGATGACCGGTCCGGAACTTCTAAGGGTTTACGACAAGGTCGACTATATCAAAATTGTTCCGGATTCTGCAATTGCGCGTCTTGGGGGAACTACGGCACCCAAACAACTTCAGCAGTTTGAGGCTATTGCCTTCTCCAACGGTCCCGATGGAGCCAGGGGGACCGAAGATGATATGGATCTGGGGCTTGTGAAAGCTAAGTGGGAAGTTAAGGAATTCTTCCGAACCTTCGATGAAGAGGATGTCAAGTATATGGGATCTATCGATCAAAATGGATTGTATACCCCGGGGGAAGAAGGCCCTAACCCGGAGAGACCTTTTGAAACCAATAATGCCGGAGATGCTTGGGTGGTAGCAACTTATCAACCGGAAGGAGCCAGACCCCTTATAGCTCGAGCGTTTTTAATTGTAACCCTTCCCAGATGGAATAAACCCCCTTTAAGGTGAAAAAGGTATTGAGTACTGAAGGCTGAGTTATACTGAGTTATTACTCAGTAGTCAGCGCCCGGTACTCGGTACTTAGAACTCAATACTCGAATGCCTACCATTCAACTTAACCCGGAAAACTTCCATGATGTGGAGGTCGGTGGGAAAAGGTATGCGATGGCGGTGAAGGATACTTCCATTTTTGAGCTGGATGAAGCATCCTCGGCTTTGTTAGATCACTTGAAATCCGAAAGGATAGTAACCTCAGAAAGCCTGTTTCGGGCCATGGAAGCCAAATATTCCCGGGAGCAGATCCAGGAGATCTTAGAAGGACTGACAGAACTTCAGATTATTACCCAAGATCCTGGAAAAGAAATACCTCTTAAAAAGAAAGTAGAGATCAAAAGTACTCCGCTAACAACCATCGTACTGAACGTAAGCAATAAGTGTAACATGGGGTGTCACTACTGTTATGGGGAGGGATTCGAAGATCTTAAAACCGGTAAACAAATGGAATGGGAAGTGGCCAAGCAGAGTGTGGATTTTCTGTTTGAGAACAGCGGGTCCAATAAAAAATTGACGGTAGTATTCTTTGGAGGAGAAGCTCTGCTTAACTTTAAGCTTATTAAGCAGGTTGTACCCTATGCCAAAGACCTGGCAAAGAAGATGGGTAAGTGGGTGGACTTTACCGTAACGACCAATGCGACCGTCCTTAATAAGGAGATGATTCATTTCCTAAAGGAACATCGATTTGGAGTTACGGTCAGTATCGATGGCCCTAAGGAGATTCATGATCAGCGAAGAGTCTTTAAAGGAGGACAGGGGACCTACGATGTAATTATTCCGAAGGTCAAGGAGTTGTTGAGTACCTATCGGACTCGACCTATTGGAGCCAGGGTAACGCTGACGCGAGGGGTTACCCAGGTGCGGAGAATTTTTGATCATCTCATGGAGTTGGGGTTCTATGAAGTTGGATTTTCGCCGGTTACCTCGGGAAGTAACCAAAGTTTTGCCTTAACGGTGGTCGATTTGGCGGAAATTTATGCAGGCTTCAGGGAGCTAGCTCAAATTTTTCTAGAAAAGGCTTTAAAGGACGAGTACCTAGGCTTCTCCAATCTCAGTCAGATCATTATGGACTTTTATAACGGAACCAATAAATTCCTTCCCTGTGGAGCTGGAATCGGATTACTGGATATAGACCACAAAGGGGATGTTTATCTCTGCCATCGATTCCCAAGCACGCCGGGTTCTGAAGTCCATTCTTATGGAAACGTCCAGAAAGGCGTAGATTTTATGGGCCTTCGTATGTTTTTGAGTGAGGCCCATATTGACAATAAAGCAGATTGTAGCAAGTGTTGGATTCGGCACCTTTGTGCAGGAGGCTGCTATCATGAAGCCTTCACGCGATATGGAGATGCGCTACATCCCAATTTGCACTACTGCGATATCTTACGAAGCTGGCAGGAGATTGGGCTCCGAGTCTATTTAGAAATTATGGAGAAAAACCCCGGGTTTATTACAAAATATTTAGAACCAAGGAGGGCAAATTATGAAACACTTTAAACCTGTAAATAAAAAGGCTCAAGCTAAGTATCCTTCCCAAGGAGAAGAAACCTTTGACCCAAAGGAAGAGAGAACGGATCTAAAAGAAGAAAAGGCAGATGTTGTAGGTATGCAGATGCCCCTGGCCTGTGCCTCTACGTTGGATCCCGGATGGGAAGTAGACCCTTTTGGCGGGGTAGCTCAACTTTGTCAACCCATGGAATCCGATCTATATGGTTGCACAGATCCCTGCTGGTGGCCTGCGCAAGTCCCTGATAATCTGAATACCTATCCCAACTGGTCTGCCAATTGTAATGCAGCCGTCCAGGATTGGCGGACGCTGGAAACGGTATTCCCGGAAGAGGAACCGGAAGCTTAGAAGGACACAGGGACTGAGAGACGCGGAGTTTTGGAACATGGAGACAGGGGGACGCGGAGAGGTGGGGACATTTCCCCACGTCTCCCAGTCCCCGCGTCCCCGTGTCCCAAAAGGGGGTTATCTTATGATTAACAAAATGGGATGGTTTTGTTTTGTAATTTTTGTGGGGATCTTCGTTCTGAGTTCCGAGTACGCTCCAGGAAAAGATTTGCTGATTGCCGCAAGCCGTAGTAATTATGTCTATGTCATCGATGGAACAACCGATGAAATCATTAAAACAATCGAATTGCAGGGACGTGGATTTCCTTTTAAGATTGCCACAGACCCCGCAGGAAAAAAGGTCTACGTCATTACCAATCGTTGGGAAACTATTGCCATTGTCGATATTGAACAGGGGAAGCAGATAGATCAAATTGAGCTTTCGACACCCAAAGAACGGGTTAAGGCTATCGAAATTGCCGTTAATCGGGCTGGTGACAAGCTGTATGTCTATGAAGCTCCAGTAGAACTGGCACCAGACCAGTATAAAGTACTTCCAACCCGAATTCGAGAGATCGATCTGGCTACAAAGAAATTTATCCGGAGCTTTGAGGTTCCCAGGCAGGTCTCCCTTTTATACTTCTCCACAGATGGAAAAAAGCTGTATGCCCAGGGTCCAGACATTTACGTCCTTGATCCCGATCAGGGTAAGGTTATCGATACCATTCCCCTCAAAAATATAGGTATTACTGGTTTAGGGGAGGTGGATGTTCTTAATTTCTGGCCCCATTATGAACAAACCAATATCGTTTCCAATGTCTGGTCCGCTCCAGATACCATCAAGGGAAATTTTGTGGTAGGTATCATGAACCTGGATTTGAACAACGGCAATACTGAATGGATGGAGCTGGAAGTATTCAGTAACATTATCTTCTCCTCGGTAATTTCCCCAACCGAGAAAAAAGCTTACTTGATCTATACTACACTCAGCAAAGTGGACCTGGATCAAAAACGGATTACCGACCGAGTTAAGCTGGATCATACCTACTATGCCGGAAATATCAGCAGTGATGGTAAGAAACTCTACCTGGGAGGAACCCAACAGGACATTGCTGTCTACGATACTTCCACCTTGAAGCAGTTAAAGAAAATCCTCCTTAAAGGAGATCAATCCGTTGCTTCACTTAAAATGATTAAAGTCCCTTAAATCGAGGCGACGTGGAGGCCGATTCACCGTGTCCCTGTGTGTCTCGCGTCTCTGCGTCTCTTAACCATGGAATGGGCCATTCTTCTTAAAGAACCCGGAGATCTGAACCGTTTAGAAGAATTCGGTACCTTTCAAAAGATCTCCCAGGCAGAGTTGGAGGACGAAGATCCGCTGAATCCTTACCGGAGGCTTTTCTACCAACAGGTTTCCAAATACTTTGACTCCTTAATCTTCACACGGGTTTATTTCGGGAATGAGTTCTGCCAGCATCTGATCCCGAGTTTGGGTAAGCTCAGACGGGTTTATGAAGACTGCAAGGAAAGAGGGGTTAATTTTTCTTTTGTGACTCCTTATGTCACCGATAAAGGAATCAAACGACTTAGGCCGCTGTTGGATTTCCTCGCAGAATCCGCTCCTCACACAGAGGTTATTGTAAACGACTGGGGCGTTTTAAGAGTGCTCAAACGGAACTATCCTGAATTACAACTGGTCTTAGGCAGACTGATGAACAAAATGCTGCGCGATCCCAGGGTAACAGGCTTATATAAACAGACCGCTCCTGAGACGGTGATAAAAACCCTCAATGAACCCGCGATGGCTGCAACCCTCTATCAACAGTTCTTGACAGGATTAGCCATCAGGGCTTTAGAGTTTGATGTCCTTTTACAGGGGATGAACTTTTCCGGCCTGGCAGACAGTGGTTTTACCGTCTCAGTCTACGTTCCCTATGGTTTTGTAGCTACCGGGCGCGTCTGTATGATTGGTTCCCTGCATCTCCCAAAGCCTAAAAAGTTCGATGTGGATATCAAGTGTTCCTTTGAATGCCAGGAATATACCACCGAGTTACATTATACTTCACCGGTCAACAAAGTCGATCAGAAGTATTTTCAAAAGGGAACAACCGTTTTTTATACCCACAGCAGTGAAATGCTGGCTTCTACCTTTGAAGAAGCCCTCCGGGGGAGGATACACCGGATTATCTATCAACCCGGATTAATGTGAATTTGCCCGTTGTCTATAGGGTCGTGGTGAAGGGATACAAACTCCCTGTACCCTTCTTCATCCTTCCACTTCTGTATTAGACTATGGGCAATGGACCTAACTTTATGAAAATTACAGCTCCCATTACATCTCCAGATGAGTTGGAGATGTTAGTGGCCAATGGGGCCGGAGAACTTTATTGTGGTTTTGTGCCTCGGGAGTGGCTGGCTAAATTTACCGGAGCCATCTGGCTTAATCGCCGAAGTCCCAAGGGTGCAAACCTGGAAACTTTATCAGATCTCGCCCGATTAGTTCAAGAAGCCCATCGTTGTGAAGTCCCGGTGTTTCTTACTTTCAATTCGCCCTTCTATACCCAGGAGCAATTACCCCATGTCCTGGACCTTGCTAAAAGTGTCGTTGAAGAAGCCGGGGTCGATGCCCTTATCGTGACCGATATAGGCCTTTTACTGGCTCTAAAAAACCTGGATCTCAAAGTGGCCATTCATATCAGTTCAGTGGCCTCTGCCCTGAACACAGAAGCCATATCTTTCTACAAAGAACTGGGAGCAACCCGTTTGATTCTTCCCCGTACCGTAACTATTCAAGAAATTCAAGATATAGCCACCAACTTTCAGGGAACCATGGAATTAGAAACCTTCATGATGAATGATGGTTGCGCCTTTGAAGAAGGCCATTGCCAGACGACTCATCACCATGCTGTAGGAGCGTTCTGCACCAGCATGCGAGATTGGGAGTATACGTTTTACGCTGAAGATGGGAAGATAAACCCGGATGAAAACCGGCTTCTGGAGGAAAACCTCAAGGATTATCGTAATTGGGTCTGGACTATCAACGGAATGGGAATTACCTTTTCTCAAAATGGATTTCCCTTAGGACCCTGTGGGATTTGTGCAATTCCGGATTTTTATAGGGTCGGAGTGCACTCCCTCAAAATCGTAGGACGGGAAGCTTCTCCCTTTAAAAAACTCGCCAGCCTCAAGTTAGTAAAATCCATCGTAGATAAAGTCGCAGCAGGAATGCCCGAAGACAAAGTAAGGGAAAAAGCTCAGAAATTGAAGGGAACTCCGGAATTGTGTGCAAGTAGATGGGCCTGTTATTACAGGTTTTAATGTCTTTTGTCTGTTGTCCGTAGACTAATACCACGTTGTGTTTCATCGCCCGGGGATAGGTTTCCAACCTGCCCTACAGAGGGGTGATAATGACCCCATGAAATGCAAAGGGATATAAGATGGATAACAGACAACGAACGGCAGATAACACATAACGAACAGCAAGCATTTAGATAAAATCTCTCACCTTTTCTATTTCCTTAAGCCCTATTATGTGAAAATGCTGGGGGTTTTTTTCCTCAGCATCCTGGCCACTTTCTTCGGACTTGGTTATCCCCTCTTCACCAAATTTTTCATCGACGAGGTCTTACTCAAAGGGAACACACAACTCCTAGTTACTCTGACCGTTGGGATGTTTGTTATAGCCTTGCTCGGTTTCCTGCTGGCCGGTGTAAACCGGTATTTATATACCTGGATTTCAGCCCGAATTCTCTTCGATATGCGAATGGCCTTATACCGGCATCTCCAAAGGCTCTCCTTACGATTTTATACCCGAACCAAGATCGGGGAAATATTAGCCCGGATCAATACCGACCTGGCCGAAATTCAACGAATTACGACCGATGTTCTCCTCAGTTCCTTCACCAACATCTTAACCTTGATAGGGACCCTCGGATTTCTCCTCTGGCTTAACTATCGGCTCTTCCTGGTGAGTAGCCTCCTTCTCCCGTTTGTTGCGCTGGGATTACGATATTTTCGTCCCAGAATAGCGGATAAGACCCGGGAAATCCGAGATCGAAATGCCGATCTGGGGAGTTTTTTGATAGAGACCTTCCAGGGGATTAAGCTCATCAAAGCTTTTGGAGCTGAAGAACTGGAAATAGAGAGGTTTGCCAGAAAGCACGAAGCCTACATTCAGGCAGTTCTCGAACTCCAAAAACTTTCCATCTTTTCCGGGGGTATTTCAGGCTTGCTTCTTCCTACCACTTCCCTTCTGGTATTTCTCTACGGCGGACATTTGGTCATTACGGGGGGTATGACTCTGGGGGATTTGATTGCTTTTTCAGCCTATCTCATCCGAGCTTTCGGCCCCGTACAAGGTCTTTTGGGCCTCTATGTTCAATTGCAAAGAGCCCAGATCTCTCTCCAAAGGGTTTTTGAGTTGATGGCCTTAGAGCCTGAAGTTAAAGAAAAGGAAGGAGCTATCTCACCGGAAAATATCAAGGGAGAAGTAGAATTTGAAGAAGTTTCCTTTGAATATGAGCCGGGTAAGCCTGTTCTTCAAAACGTGAGTTTTCGTGTTCCGGAAGGAACAACCGTTGCCATTGTAGGTCCTAGCGGGATGGGAAAAACCACCCTTATCGATTTACTCCTCCGCTTTTATGATCCTCAAAAAGGTTCCATCAAGATCGATGGAATAGATCTTCGAGATTTGAAAATCCAATTTCTACGTGATCATATAGGTGTTGTTGGTCAGGAGACTTTCTTATTCCACGCCACCATCGAGGAAAATATTCGATACGGTAAGAGCAATGCTTCCCGGGAAGAGGTCATTCGGGCTGCACAGGCCGCCTATATCCATGATTTCATCGAGTCTTTACCCCAGAAGTATGAAACCATCGTGGGAGAGCGGGGCGTTCGCCTCTCCGGCGGGGAGAGGCAGCGCGTTGCCATAGCCCGGGCCATTTTGAAATCTCCCCGAATTCTGATCCTGGATGAGGCAACGTCGTCTCTGGACTGGATGTCTGAACAACATGTGCGGACTATGTTGGCCGAGCTTATGAGGGGGCGAACGACCATTATTGTTACCCATCGCCTCTCCTCGATTCAGAATGCCCATCAAATTCTTGTTATTCACGAGGGTCAAATCGTTCAGCGGGGAATTCATGAAGATCTCCTGAAGGTAGAAGGATTATATCGGCAACTTTATGAAGCAGAGGCTCAAATCCGAAATCGTTCAACAGAAGATCTACGCCCTGGAACCTTGGATTAAAAACCCTGAAAGCCTATGCCTGAGAGTTTTAACTTCTCCGACTATACCGGTAAGGGCGTGAAAGTGGCCCTTATCGACAGTGGTATTAATCCGACTCATTCCCATGTGAAACGGGTAAGCGGAGGGATCAGTCTGATTCTGGACGGAACCGGTAAAATTTCCTGGGGAACCGATTATCAGGATCGGATTGGTCATGGTACGGCTCTTGCCGGTATTTTTCGTAAGAAAGCACCTGACGTGGACCTTTACGCAGTTAAAATATTTGATCGAATCCTAAAAACCCAGATCGATGTTTTAAAGAAGGCTATAGAATGGGCACTTCAGGTGGACATGAAAATCATTAATCTCAGCCTGGGGACCTCTAATCCAGACCATGAAACCTCCTTAAGAGCCCTCTGCGATGAGGCAGCAAGTCAAAAGGTTCTAATCGTCGCTTCGGGATTTCCTGGACAGAAGGCCAGTTATCCGGCTGTTTTTCCCACTGTGATCGGTGTAGCCGGAGATGAGCGTTGTGACTGGGATAGTTATTTTTATGTAGAGGATCACCCTATCCCCTTCCGAGCCCATCCCCAACCTCGCCCGATTCCTGGAATCCCTCAAGAACGCAATTTTAAAGGACATAGCTTTGCATCTGCCCATATGGGAGCCCTCATTGCCTGCATCGTAGAGAAATATCCCACAGCAGATTATCTGCAAGTAAAGGAGATCCTTATCTCCCATAGCCATCCCTTGCTTTAATAAAAATTTCACAAGATGGTGAGCAGGAAGGACGTAAAGTTTATAACTTATTTCAAAGGGGATTTGGGATAAGAGGGAGTTTATACAGAGAAGGGAAGAAACCCGATTGGGAAATCAAAAATCTGGTCCAGATCTATGAAGAGATTATAAAAGTAAATCAGGACTTTTCTCACCAGCTGGCGAGTGTTTGTCCTAAGGATGCCAGTCTCAATGCCCTTGCAAGTCTGAGTTGTTTCACTTCCATAACCTCCCTTTCCATCAAGGATGATTATTTAGAGGATCTAAAAGCGCTTTTTACCGTTTATCTGGATGAAAAAACCTCTCCTCGGAAGTTAGCCCATCCTGAGACCTTTCCTCCTTCGGGGGAGAGACCGACTTTTCTTCCATCTGTCTTTCACAAAGAATACCTTGACTTTTCAAGTTAAAACTATACCATTACCAGATAGGACACTTTTAGCTGACTTTCGTAAAATCACCCATGAAATATCTCATTATCAATGCCGATGATTTTGGATTGACGCCTGGAGTTAGTCGGGGGATCCTTCAAACTGTCCGGGAGGGTATTGTTACCAGTACTACCGTCCTGATTAACTCCCCTCATCTAGGAGAACTCTCAGAACTCCTTAAAACAAGGGTTGGAATTGGACTACATTTTAATCTGACCTGGGGTTCTCCCGTCTCTTCTCCGGAGGAGGTTCCCAGCCTGATCGATGAAAAAGGATTTTTTCACTCTGATCCTTCCTTTCCGGGTCTGGAAGGTAAGTCGGTTTATCCCAGGAGGAAATCTGAGGAAATCCAAAAGGAGTTGGAAGCACAAGTTGAGCAGTTTTTAAGGCTACTCCAGAAACTTCCAACCCATATAGATGTCCATAAACATGCCCATAAATATCCGACGGTATTAAATCCCCTTATAAGGGTAGCAAAAAAGTATCGAATACCGGTTCGTGCCATCAACTCTGAGATGAAGCCTGTACTTCAAGAAAATGGACTGGTTACAACCGATTTCTTCATGGGAGGCGCCTCACCGGGAGGACCTTACTGGACTAAAGTGCAACTCCTCACCGCCCTCATCCGGGTTCAGCCTGGAGTAACCGAGATAATGTGCCATCCTGGGTACGTCCCGGAGCCGATTCCCGGTATGTTTTATAATCAACAGCGGGAGGTCGAGTTGAGGTCTTTCTGTGACCCAGAGGTTCGGGAAGAGATTAAGAAACAAGGGATTCAACTGGTAGATTTTTCATTTATTAATCGGCCATAAAGACACCAAACCATTAAGATTTAGGAAAGGATAATTCCTCCTCTTTTTAGCGAACCTTGGTGCCTGGGGTCTTTTTGGTCAAATCTCGATTATGCCTAAATTAACCGTAGATGACCTTAATTTTAACGGACTCAGAGTTCTAACCCGAGTCGACTTTAACGTTCCTCTCAGTGAAACGGGAGAGATTACCGATGATACCCGAATTAGAGAGACTTTACCGACCCTTCAAAAAATTCTTCGGGATAAGGGGAAATTGATCCTTATGTCCCATTTAGGGAGGCCAAAGGGTAAGCGAGATCCTTCCCTAAGTTTGAAACCTGTAGCTAAGAGGCTTTCTGAGCTTTTGGGAATTCCTGTGTCTATGGCTCCGGATTGTATTGGAGAAGAGGTGGAAAGGATGGCGAATTCTCTGAAGCCTGGAGAAGTTCTCATGTTGGAGAATCTGCGCTTTCATCCGGAAGAAGAAGCCAATGATCCGACCTTTGCCAGGCAACTTGCCAGACTCGGAGATGTTTATGTAAATGATGCCTTTGGAACTGCCCACCGGGCCCATGCTTCTACAGAAGGAGTCACAAAGTTCTTTAAAAAATGTGTAGCAGGTTATCTGATGCAGAAAGAACTTAAATTCCTCGGGAAAGCTCTGGAGAATCCAGAAAAGCCTTTTGTAGCCATCCTGGGTGGTGCAAAAATCTCCGGAAAGATCGACGTCATTCGAAATCTTTTGCCCAAAGTAGATTATCTTCTTATAGGTGGGGGGATGATGTTTACCTTCCTCAAAGCTCAGGGATTCGAAATTGGAAAATCTTTATTGGAGAATGATAAGATTCGCCTGGCCGGGGAGCTTTTAAATCAGGATAAGAAGGAAGGAGCCCAATGGATACTTCCCGTTGATTGTGTGGTAGCCAGTGAAGTATCTGAGGCCGCAGTTACCCGGGTAGTTCCCATCCATGAAATTCCTCAAGATATGATTGGTGTGGATATCGGGCCTCAAACGATTGCTAAATTTACCGAGATTATCCATCAAGGAAAAACCCTGTTATGGAATGGACCCATGGGAGTATTCGAGATAGATAAATTTGCCAGAGGAACTGAGGCCATTGCCAGGGCCATAGCCGAAGCAACGGAGAAGGGAGCTATTTCCATTGTAGGTGGAGGAGATTCTGCGGCGGCTGTGGCAAAAGCAGGTTTAACCGATAAAATGTCCCATATCTCCACGGGTGGGGGGGCCTCTCTGGAGTTTTTGGAAGGAAAAGTCTTACCAGGGGTCGCTGCACTAACGGATAAATAAGGTACGTTGTGATTTTTATTGACTTTTAAATCAAACAACGCTACCCTGGCTTCCATGAACTTCGACGAAATCACCTTTGTGATTTTTGATTTTGAAACCACGGGAATGAGTCCGATTTATGGGGACCATATCTGCGAAATAGGGGCTGTTAAGGTTAAAGGGAGTACGACTTTAGGCCAGGTCAGCACCTTGATTAATCCCCAACATCCCATCTCTCCAGGAGCTACTGCAGTAAATGGAATCACCGATGAAATGGTAGCTCATGCCCCTTTGATCCGGGAAGTTCTTCCTGCTTTCTTAAAGTTTATTGAAGGGGCCGTATTGGTTGCCCATAACGTTCCGTTTGACTTGAGTTTTTTAGCTGCGGCCGTTTATGAACAGGGATTGGCCCCTCTCCCCAATCTCTTGATTGACACCCTTATTCTTTCCAGAAAACTCTACCCACAGTATTCACGCCATAGCCTGGATGAACTACGCCAACGATTTCAAATCTTCTACCCGGGGGCTCATCGGGGGCTCGGAGATTCTCTGACTACTCGGGATGTACTCTGGATTTTTTTAGATGAAATAAAAAGACGGCATGGGGAAGATTTTGAATACCTTCTGAAATATCATGGCCCTCCTTACCTCTTTCCGGCTCGGATAAATTCGGATTTGATCTCTTACCCTCCAGAACTCCTGGAAGCCCTGGAAATTGCCATACAGGAGCGAAGATCTCTCTTCATAGAGTATGTTCCGGAAGGCCAGAAAAGATCCAGTAGTCGGAGAATCGACCCCTACTTCCTTACGCAAAGAGGTCCGTATGTTTACCTCCGGGCTTATTGTCACTTCCGCCGGGAAATAAGAACTTTTAGACTGGATCGTATTGTACGGCTTAACCTCACGGAGTATCCATTCGTCAAAAATGTCACCGATTGAAGGGAAAAGGATTTTTAAGAGGGGTCATTTTTTCTACTCCAGGAAGGTTCCTAAAACAGCCTTCCGACTTCACGTTGTATGCAAATCCAGAGAGAAAACCTTCACAAAGAACAGAGGTTCGGACTTGGAAGTCGATAACCCGAAGGAGGGTGAAATATCCAATCTTCTGACTTCTGATTTCTGACTTCTGACTCCTGATTCTTATGCCATCAAAAACACTCAAAATCGGAATAATTGGAGCAGGTAATATTGTTCGGCAACGTCATCTTCCCAATTTAAAGAAAATTGAGGGAGTTGAGGTTGTGGTTGTCTCCAATCGACGACGGGAAACCGCCGAGAAAGTTGCTCGAGATTTTAATATTCCAAGGGTGATGGATAACTGGCAAGAAGTCGTCAGAATGCCTGAGTTGGATATCATCTGGATCGGTACCACCCCCTATATGCACGAGCCGATAACTCTGGCGGCTTTGGAAGCCGGAAAGCATGTGTTTTGCCAGGCAAGGATGGCCATGAACTATCAGCAAGCCAAAAACATGTATCAAAAATCCAGGCAAACCGATCGGGTAACCATGCTGTGTCCACCACCCCACGGAATGAAAGGAGATCGATTTATCCGAAAGCTAATTTCCGAGGGATTCTTGGGAAGGCTTTATCATGTTCGATTGACGAGCCTCTCTGCTCAATTTGCAGATCCCGATCAACCGGTCCACTGGCGACAGGAAATCGAGGTATCCGGCTATAATGTACTGGCTCTGGGGATTTACAATGAGGTTTTAAATCGCTGGGTCGGATATACCCGAAGTGTTCAGGCGAACAACAAAGTTTTTATCCCTACCCGGATCCACCCGGAGACAGGCAAACCTTATACCATCCGGATTCCCGATTCTGTAACCATCCTGGCCGAATTGGAAAATGGTGCCCAGGGGGTCTATCATCTCAGTGGAGTAGCCCGATTCGCTCCGTCGGATACCATCGAGCTTTATGGAAGCGAAGGGACTTTGGTTTATCATATTCAAGGGGATACGATCCTGGGAGCCCGAAAGGGGGATAAAGAGCTTAAAACCATGGATATTCCCAAAGAATTGGAAAAATCCTGGACCGTCGAGCAGGACTTCATAGACGCAGTTCGAGAAGGAAAGCCGGTATCTCCGGATTTTTATGAAGGACTTCGATACATGGAGTTTGTCGAAGCCGTGGCTCGGGCTGGTGAAACGGGACAAAGAATTACCCTGCCCCTGGAATCCTAAAGACCTACCCTGGCTCTTCGTTCATTGTCCGTGGCGGGTATCTGTCGTAAGAAATAATCTATCCTAACCACGAGCGATGGACGAAGAACTAAATTATGCCGGAAATTCGACAAAACATCGTCACCCGGGAATGGGTTATTATAGCGACAGAAAGGGCTAAAAGACCTGAGGACTTTGTCAAAAAAGAGCCGACTAAGAAAGTACTTCCCAAGTTTAGTTCCTCCTGTTCGTTTTGTCCCGGGAATGAAGGCCAGACACCTCCAGAGGTATTTAGGCTGGAGGAAAAAGCATCCTGGCTGGTTAGGGTCGTCCCTAATAAATTTGCCGCTCTTTTCCGGGAGGGGATCTGTGAAAGAAAGGTAAACGGGATTAAACGTTCTGTGTCCGGCGTTGGGATTCATGATGTTATCATTGAAACTCCCGCCCATAACCTTACCACAGCTTTACTTCCAGAAGCGCACATTGAGAAAATTTTGCAGGTTTATAGGCGTCGTTATCTGGAAGTATCTGAAGACCCTCGGGTTGAACAGGTGATCCTTTTCAAGAATCAGGGGGAAAGTGCGGGGACCTCTCTGGAACATCCCCATTCTCAACTTGTCGGGACCCCACTTACACCCTATCAAGTCCGTAACCGACTGGAGGAAGCAGCTCGATATTTTGATGATACCGGTGAATGTGTCTTTTGCAGAACCCTCCAGGATGAACGCCAGGATCAGGTGAGACTTATCGCAGAGAATCTTCATTTTTTAGCCTTTATTCCCTACGCAGCCCTCTCACCTTTCCATACCTGGATATTTCCGAAAAATCATAAGGCCAGCTTCGGAGAGCTTCAAGATGAGGAAATTCCAGATTTAGCGAAGATGCTGAAACTTGTATTGGCAAAGCTGTACCATGGATTGGAAAATCCCGATTTTAATTATGCCATTTGTTCAGCCCCGGATAAAGAAAAAGCCGTTGAGTATTACCATTGGTATATCAGTATTGTACCCAGATTAACCAAAGCCGCAGGGTTTGAGCTTGGCTCTGGCATGTTTATTAATACAGCCCTTCCAGAAGAGAGTGCTGCTTTTTTACGATCCGTTCAACTTCCCCGCCTTGAAACAGGATTCAACACCTGAAAACCTTGAGGTATCAAGGATATGTTGTCAGCTTTTTCTGCTCCCACGCCATGTCCGTGATCCCGTAAAAGCAAACTCCCTCAAACCTGCTGGAAAGCATCGGCACCTTAAACTAAAAGTGTTTACAACGCTCTTACAAGGCTGACAGCTTAAGGAGAATAATTTCTTGACTTTCTTAAAAAGTATGTTATATGACGAACATCGGTCTTTTTTAGAATTTTAGGAAGTTGTATACATTTACTAAATTTGTAACTTACAAGTCAAGAACTGGAAATTAGAATAAAAGAACCTCTTTCCCCTTCTTTTATTTGGTTACGAATCCTGTCAACGTCTCTCAACTTTATTCTAGATTCTGGATCCTGGCTCTTAACCCCTGAGTAAGTCCCTACGACTTTATTCTGAAAAGGTTAATTTATTAGTAAATGGAGAACAGGAAGTCTTATGCCAAATACAGGAAATGACCTACATAGAATACTTCAGCGTTCCCGAAGTGTAGCCGATCAGGCCGATTTTTTGAGTATTGCATGGGCGAGTGGTGATCAGAGTCGAATCGAGAACGCTGTAGAGGATTTACTGGCCGTCTATGACAGTTATATCGGGCAGGCAAAGACTTATAGTAGTTACTTCGGGTTTGATGAAGTAGTTAAACTAACTGAACCCAGGGAACGAGATCAGAGCACTGCCCAGGCATTGGCGACAGCACTTATTGACCTGGAAGTCGCTGTTGTATTAGAACAGGCTGCGCGGGTAACCGGTGAGATTGAGGGCCAGGTCAGCTCGATGGAACTAGATGAAGCCGTAACTACCCTTAAAGAAACTCTCAAAATCATGGAGGACCCCTCTGGTACTGTGACAGGAATGACTCTTTTCGCCTTTGATGAAATTACGGCAACTGAAACAACGAAAGTAGATTCGGGTGTAGATTTACCCACTGCCAAAGCAATCTATCAGAAACAGGTTAAAACCCTTTACGATACTCTGGTAACAGAGACCAGAGGATTGCTGGTAGCTGCATTCGAAGAAGTCTCCGGACTTGATGCCGATAAGATCAGTCGGGGATTGAGAACGGTGATAGGTTCCACAGAAGGTAAGATTGGAGGCAAACTTGTACCCCGCCTAGTAAGTGCAATCCAGAACGCTCTTAAAACCTTGAAAGGTCTGCTAGGATCCGAGAATTTTGGGGATATGGAAAACCGAATCAACAAAACCCTCGCTGAAATCCACAAGGGTGAGGATGCTTTGCAATTATTCCTCAAGTATCTCTACGATTATGAGGGAGGACAGAAAAATATTGCAGTCTGGTTGAAGTCCGATAAAGTTGAGCGGACCAGGATCGGCGAGGGGATACGAGCACTTAATGAGCTGCAGCAGCGGATAATACAGGCTTTAGCGCTGCAAAAGCATATCATCACCAACTTGCGTCGACTGAAGTCACCCGCCGAATTTATCTTGAAAAAATTTGGGGGTACGTTACCCCTTGATCTGATCCTGGCGGGTGGATTCCTTTTGATGATTAATATAACCTTATTACGCGGTATGGATTATGCGGATACAGCTCCTCTTATCAATTGGGTAGATGGAATAATTACCATCTCCAAACATACGCTTGGCGTTGGAGAACAGATAGTCAAATGATCTCTATTACACCAGACTTACTATGGTACAACCGATTAGATGGGTTGGAGCAGGATCTCAGGCGTGTTGAAAGTTTGCTAGAAGCTGAACTGATAGAGCTAAAGCCTGGCTTCAGGGGTAAATTGGGTGGGTTACTTAGTGACCTCCTGTTTGAACTGAAAGCTCTTCGGGACCGTGCTAAAACCCATAAAGAGCCGGTACATCTATGGGCGGACCTAGCTTCCCTCCATCGGAGAAGCCAAAAGATCATTGAAGCCCAACTTGAATTTCTCGGTGGTATCGCCATGGTTTGGGGCGTGTCCGAAGGCTGGGGCAGGTTTGATGAAGGATTCGCCCCTTTAACCGAGGAGTGGCTAAATGAACTTCGCCGCCGTGTGGGGTTAGATCGTCCTTTGTCTTTGATTGTTGGTCGAGGGTCCATACTGGAACTGGAGATAGGTATTGTACGTATACCTTTTCTGGATTGGGATTTGTGGCATCTACCGTTACTGGGACGAGCCGTAGGACTTCTGGCAGCTACCTCAGAGGGCAGGCAAAAAGACAGATTAGATAAAGTCGTGGATCCTATCATTCAACAGGTCAACCGCTTGTTCTGGAATGATGTGAGACAGCTTCCTTCAGACCTGGTACGGATGTTACCTGAAATAGTGGAGATAGGCCAGGGTTACCAATCTGCTACCCTGGATACCGAAAAAGAACTCTTTCGGCAGAATCATCAGGAGCCTCTGAACGAACTTTCTAATCAGCAACGGACTTATCTTTATCACCTATTTGCAGATATGTTTACTACGGCGATTCTGGGTCCTGCCTATGCCTTAGCGGTATTTGTTCTTGAATTAGATTATTATTCTCCAGAGCAATACAGTTTGGAGGATCCAGACCAAATCGAAGGACGCGACATGGCTCCACGCTTTTTACCGGCCTCCTCCCATAGGGCTGCGGCTATTTTGGCAACTTTACAAGCTATGGATGAAGAGGATCCCGATCAGCAGAGGGATTATAATTCAGTTATTCAACGGCTAGAAACGATATGGCGGGCTGCGATCCAATCAACCGGGCAACAGGACTCGTTAGATATAATCCGTCAAAAATTTAGTGTCTGGCATCAAGACCTTTATCAGAATGTGATTCAAAGGACCGTCGGAATTCTCTTGAAGGATACAAGGGAAACGTGGCGACGAACCCAAGACTGGTATAAAGCTTTGTGTGGAAAAAGACCAAAACCAGGACTGTTCCCAACGATAACGGAATTGGTGGGTGCTATATGGTTACACAGACTGGATTATCCCGATCAAGCTGATTCTACTCTTATCCTGGCCAATCTAATTCTGCAAGGGGAAAATCAAATAGTCCTTCCCCAGGGACCCGGCACATCTCCATCTAAGATGGTGATACAGGCCCGACTGGATCGCTTTAAACATTGTTGGGAGCGATTGGAAAAAATCTTAAAGAGTGGTCAAATCTCGGAGGGTGACCGGGCAGCAGTAGCCGGTCGTTTCTATCGATTGCTCAGCGAGCAAGAATATCAGCGAGAGCAATGTAGTTTTGGCCTTCAAGGGGGGGGTTGTACGCCCCGGAATATGGGGTAAGCTAGCCGGTTTGGATGAGGGTGCACGGCCGGTGCAGCGTGAGGCCCTGGAATTCCTGGGCGGCTTACTTGTACATGAAAAGAAACTCGATCACGAACCGGTCAGTTTGACCGGGGTTGAAGAAGGTGGGCCAAGTATCTGTGATTTGGCAGACGAAATGTTACGGGGCTATGTACGGCGTACCGGGATTAATTGGAAGGCACGAACCGTTCTTGGTAAGAATCCATTTCTCGTGACGGATACCGAAGTCGTTCGGATACGATTTCCAGACTGGTCTTTGTGGAATCTGCCCCTCATGGCTCATGAGTTTGGTCATCTTGCAGCCCTTGCCACACCAGCCTTTTTAGAGTATCAAAGTCTAGAAAGTGGACAGATTACCGAGGGTCATCCCCGTCCAGAAACGGTCCGAAAAGATGCTTATCTTTTAACCCGTCGTCGCCATTTAGATGAGCTTTTTGCCGATATTTTTGCTACTTACACGTTGGGACCGGCGTTTATCTGCAACGTCATCCTATTCCATCTTAATCCGTCTGAAGCCTATCTCCCACGGGGTGCACATCCCTCGCATCAAGAGCGTTTCCAGATCATTTTACAAACCCTTAGGGAGATGAATGAAAAAGTCCGGCAGGTGTATGACCTTGAACCTTATACGATGCTCCTGGCTAAATTGAATCAAGGTTGGAATGAAACTGTACAGGTTTGTCAAGCCTCTCCAGAAGACCTGGAAGTTTACAATTTTCAACTTAAACAAACCCTACGTTGGGGACGAAACCTCTATCGGATCATAGATAAATTCTTTCGTCTTGGAGTTTCTTACAACTCGAAACGCTGGATGTGTGCCCAGAAGATCGCCGAGCGATTAATGTATCCACCGGTTCCTGAGTTTCAAAAAATGAAAAAGATTGCAACAGATTATTCTTTGGACGATCTCTATCTGGATGATATCTTGAATGCCCTATGGTGGGCACGCGTTGCAATGGTCCATAATTCAGAACAAATAGCCTATCTCACCTTTGTGTCTATTCAGATAGGCCATAATTACCTGAGCCATGTAAGGGGTAAAACGTGAGCGATCAGAAAACTGTGTTGATGGCAACCTACGAGGCCATCAAACAAGAATACAATCGAATTTCCAACTTACTTTATGGAGATGATAATCCCCTGGCCAGCTATGTGACCACAGTCCGAGGTAAATTCAATGATCCCATGTCAGATGCTCGCATACTGATTGGGGAAATCGAAAAAGCAATTCAGGGGGGGAATCTCAAAGAGGGATGGGATAAATATGTTGAACTTAAGACGAGGCTCATGCCGGTTCTCTCGGGTGAATTATTAGCTATTATTGGAGGAGTCTATTTAATGCAGGCGCAGCTAGATGATCCTAGAGAAAATCTAGAAAGCCTGATCG
This sequence comes from bacterium, assembly GCA_030550175.1. Taxonomy (GTDB): domain Bacteria; phylum Moduliflexota; class Moduliflexia; order Moduliflexales; family JAUQPW01; genus JAUQPW01. Next base: position 7,299 of record JAUQPW010000077.1, on the reverse strand, counting down.
AAGAGGATCGTAAAAACCCACTTTCGTTTTCAAGAATGGCCAAAGAGCTGGTCAAAGATTTAGCTGACCGGAGTGGTAAAGAGTGGGAATCTGTACTCATTGTTGGTGAAGAATTCTTTCGTCACAGTGAAGCCGAAATTATCCGTTTACGCTTCCCGGCCTGTGATATATGGAACCTACCCTTTACGGCCCATGAATATGGTTATCTGGTAGCACGTAAAAATGCGAAAGTACCTAATCGCTTTCGTAAATTAAGGGATAAGGTTCGAGAGAACGTTGATCCTTCGAGTCATCCCGTTGGCAGTCCACCCGAACATAAGGATTGCTTCTTGCGAGAAGTTGTTGATGTCTGGGATTACTACCACAATAAACTAACGTCAAGTGACGAACGGGATCAGTTCCTTAGAGCTCGTGCGCAAGAATTGGAAACCCTACAAGATCAACAAGAGACCCATCTCTGTCGCTTATTTGCAGACGCCTTCGCAACCTTTTTTGTCGGGCCTGCTTATGTCCATGCGCTTCTTCATTTACGTTTTATTCCCGATACGACCCTCTATCATCCAACACCCATTATGCCATCTTTTGCCCAGCGATTCGTTTTTGCACTGGAGATCCTTAAATGGATGAATAACGAGCCTGTTATCGATCCTTCGAAGAATATGGGGGCGTTTGGGCGTGAAGTAGCCGCAACAGGGATTCAGGCTTTATGGCATCAGGCCCTCGAATCGGCCCAACAGGAGGATTACTATGAGCAGATCCTGGTTAAATATAAACCCTGGTTAGATCAAATCAAGGAAGCCTTACAAACACATTTCGGAACGACTCCTCCCATTGGGACTACCTATGAAAACTGGCGAACAGCACAAGAACTTGAAAAATCGCTCCTTACAAACCCTGTGGTCGATATACGTCCAAAGATGTGGGCCGTTTTAAATGCAGCCTGGTCTGCACGCTGGCAATATCCCAATTCTGTAGTAACCATCCATTACAATGCGTTGCGGCTTCTGGACCCAGACAATATAACTGTGATTCGGCACCGGGGTAGGGAGGTGAGCTCCTTAAGTGGCTCACAAAAATTTGAAACAAATTAAAATATCGGACGAAAACCTGACACAAGGACACTTTAAAGAGGGGCTTCATCCTGAAATTTAAGGAAAATCTATGAGTCAGATTTCACCTATGACCCCCCAACAATCTCAAAACCTTCAAGGTCTTACCTTAAAAATCCAGGTTGTTCAGGAGATACTCTCTACGAAGTATCAGTGTCCCCAGAACCTTCGACATCTTTCTGAAATTTACTGCGAACTGGGAATTACCCTTCTGACATTAGGAGATGGTCTTGAAGAGGTTGGGCAACATGAGCAGGCTGAGAAAAGGTATGCAGAAGCTGCACAGGCTTTTCGGGATGCCATTCGAGAAAAGCCAGACAGTGCAGAACTGCAATTATATCTGGCCTTAGCCCGTGAGGCTCAGAAACGATTTAGTGATGCCTTACAGGCTTATCTGGAGGCTATCCGCCTGGAACCTCAATATATAAATAAAATCTTGCCTAAAGCCCATCAGCATCTTACCCGGGAGTTTGCCGGTTCATTAGGGGACTGGTTGGAGAAAACATGGCGCCCTGCTGTGGAGACTTCTCATCTTGATGGAGAAGCCCAGGCAGCTGTTTACCATTTCCTGGGTCGTGCCGGCTTATATCGCAGGGCTTATCGCCAGGCCGTAGAATATTTTCAACGTGCCCTGGCTAATAAAAGAGATGATCCGCTCATTTTAGAAGGTCTGGGTGAAGCCCTATGGTATAGGGGGAAGGAAGAACAGGCTACCGAAACGCTGCAACAGGCCGTCGAGATACTTCAGCAAGCTGTACGACAGGTAGATCAAACTGACAAAGTAGATCGTCAGGCTACAACGCGCTTTAAATTAACCAGGGCGTTGATGGATTTGAAACGTTATAAAGAAGCCCTACCCCTTATCGAGCAGGGTCTGGCCCTGGAACAGGCGTTCATGGTCGAGTTCCGGGTTGCGCTGGGGCAATGTTATCTAAAGCTCGGCAGGTTCGTTCAGGCACTTCAAGTAGCCGAAGAAACCTTAGCTCGGGACAGTACTCAAGTTGAAGCCCATATCATTCGTGCTGAAGCCCTTTACAACTTGCAGCGATATACCGAAGCTTCCGAAGCAGCTGAACTGGCTCTGAGGCTGGCCCCAAGTCACTTGTTGGCCATCCGTATTAAAGCCGAGGCTTTGATTGCAAGTAATACGGATCTGGAGCAAGCCGTTCGCCTGCTTCAAGTCTATACGCGACTGGAACCCAAGGATCTGGCCCATCAGAGTTTGCTCATTCAGACTTTACGTAAAATTAGCCGACCAACTGACGAGATCATGGAGGCATTAAACGGGATAATTGCCCATGCACCACCTCAAGAACAATTTCCGTGGTTATTGGAGTTGGCCGAGTTATATCTTCAGGAGAAGCGTCCAACAGATGTGTTAACCATACTTGACAAAGTTGCAAGACAGGCTCCCCACTTGCAGTCAGCTCGCTGGTGGCGGCTTTATGGGGATGCGCAAAATCAAGTCGGGCAAATAGAGGTTGCCCTGGAGAGTTACCGAAAAGGTCTGGAACTTGATACGACCCATCGGGTATTACTCGAGCATTACGCAGAACTATTAACCAAAACTGATAACCTTCTAGAAGCGGCTAAGAACTGGCAAGCTCTGATCAAAATCGATCCTGACAACGGTAAAGCCTATCTGAATCTTGCCCGGGTGCTATCTGGTCAAGGAAATTTTTCCCAAGCCCTCGAGGCTACAGAGCGTGCTTTGAGTCTTGGAGAGATCCTGGCTTATGAACTCAAAGCCGAAATCCTGGAAGCACTGAAGTCATCCAAGGAAAAGGTTGCCGAGGCTTACTTTAAAGCAGGTCAAGAGCGGTACTGGCGGAACGAGTTCCAGAGTGCTGCCGATTTATTCGAACGCGCCAACAGGTGGAATCCTGCTCATGTCCTCACCTATTGGTACTGGGCAGATGCCCTGTCTATAAGTAGCTATCTATCGGTTTCTCCCTATGTGGATAAAGAAAAAATAGAAAAAAGCCTTGAAGTGTGGGAAGCAGGTGCCAGAATTAGATTACCAGGTAGAGAGGATTCCTGGGCCTATGTAGCCCGGGCACTCATTAACGAACAGCTGTTTCGCCTCCCCCATGCCAATCAATGGACCTTGTGGTGGGAAGCTATTGTTTATCTTGAACGGGCTCTTTTATTGGATGAATCAGAAGCCTACCGCTGGGCTGCTTTAGGCCGGTACTATCGTTATCTTCAAATTGAAGTAAATGCCCTCACCGTCACAGATAGAGCCTTCGAACTGAATTCATCCAACCGTGCCGTTCTAGAAGAACGTGCAGCTATCCTGGCCAATGTGGGTCGATTTGCTGAAGCCGAAAGGGTTATTGACCAACGTCGAAAGCTTGATCAAAACTTCTGGGCAGATGCGGTGAAAGCTTTTATCCTCTTGTATCTGAGGCGATATCAGGAAACCTTGGAGTTAATAAATAGAGTTATCGAAACGGCACCGGAAGAGATCTGGTATCGCGATATACGGGCCCTCTGTTATCGGATGCTGGGCAGGTTACCAGATGCGGTATCTGATTATCGTGTCATTTGGAGTCAATATAACCCTTCGGATATGGATAATCGATTCAAATTCGGTTGGGCGGCCTATAGTCTTGCCATACTAGATAGGGATAGCACCCATTTACTCCCTGAAGCCATTCGAATCTTTAATGAGCTGCTGGACGATTCCACCCAGGTTGGAGATGTTTATCGTTATTTGGGTTTATGCTATCTGGCTCAAGGCGATCTCGTGGGTGGAGAGAACAGTCTAAATGAAGGTATTGCCCAAGCGATGAATATTCGGGAATTGGATATTTTTAATTTCACCCTTGAAGAGGTCGAAAAGTTCTCTGCTAACTGGTCCTATGGCTCCGAGGCACGTGAAGTTCTCAACCGGATCAGGGAAAAAACACGGATTCGGAGAATAGAACTCGAACAACGACCGCCTTCAGCCGAAGATGAATTGAAACAAATTATCGAAGTCCTCAAACGTAAGGATGAAAGAGCAGGGTGGGCATGGATTGGCTCTCACGCCGGACTTGCGCGTTTATACAGTAAAGAGAAGCGATGGTTTGAAGTTATAACGATCTATCGACTTTTACAGAAAGCATCGGATCAATTTCCCGAAGCCCCTATCGGCCTGGAAAATGCCCTCGATCAACTCCAGGCAGAAGGAGATAATCACCTGAAGGAGGGTGAGCCTGGTCGAGCTCTAGAACACTTCAGGCAGATGCATCCCCTTTTATTAGAGGTAGCAGCCGACGATAAAAAAAGACAGGCCGACTTGTACAGCCGGATGGGTTATACGCTTTTTGAGCTGGAAGATCTTGTCCAGGCGCGACAGAACTTTGCTCGGGCTATTCAACTTTATCGTGAAAGTAATATATCCGATCCTGGGGATGCTCTGGGAACAGGGGGTCGATCTTTACTTCGAGATGTTAAACATTACTGGACTTTGGAGGCCAGATGGAAAACTCTCAAGGACGAGCCTGAGGTAGAAGAGACATTACGACATGATCTTGCGGTTGCCTGGCAGTCCTTAGCCGGTTATCTAAGTGAATTGTATCAGCTTTCAGGACGACGGGCCAAAAATGTTGGCTGGTATATGGGGGTGACCCCGATCACTTTGGAAATTGCACAAAGGCTCTTGCCAGAAGGGCCCGCTATAAATTGGTCTCTCTCTAAAACCTCCTTACCTGAAGAAATGCGTACCCGAATTCGAAACGAAATAGGGGTTCAAGTGCCCAATGTGCGAATGCGCAGTAATGACACGGATATGCCACCCGGAACTTATTTAATTATGCTTGATGACATTCCACTGGCGATGGGTACTGTCCATGCTGATAGGTTCTACTGTCCGGTTGCTCCTGAAATTCTACAGATATTGGGGATTCCGAGAGAATCCTTAATCGAAGCCTTTCACCCCCTAACCGGTGAACCCGGGTGTTGGGTGAGTCCGGACAACAGAGAAAAGATCACTGGCAGAGGTTTCAAGCTTTGGGACGATCCGTTGATCTTCATATTTTACCATCTTGAAGCCATATTGCGTCAAAATCTGGCAGAGTTCCTGGGAGTTCAAGAGGTTGAAGATTTGATTGAGAACTGGAAAAAAGACGAGGAAGGTTCATCCCTTATTCAGGCAGTTTTACCGGATCAGACCTCAAGACTTCGCTTTGCCCGACTACTTCGAGCTTTGATTGAGGAAAATGTTCCTATCACAGCCTGGAAAGATATCTTGAAAGTGGTTCAAAACCATGGTTTGGACCATGAAGATAATATGGAGGTCGTCCAGGCTATTCGCCTTCGGCTGAAAAGTTTACTTCTCGGGAACAAATTTACTTCAAAACACCTGGAGCTCTCTCCAGAGATTGAAGATAGAATAGCCCCATGGCTATAGCATGGGAACGGCAAAACCTTCTTTGCTATACCGCCTGAAGAAGCTCAGGACCTCCTTAGGGAGATCCGGGAGCTGGTAAGTCCAATAACCAAAAACCTTGTACTGGTTACACGTCGTGCCGAACTCAGGCCTTTTATTCGACGATTGGTTGAACTTGAATTTCCCCACTTGATGGTACTATCCCAGGAAGAATTACTTCCAAAGAATGAACCCATTGAAAACAATCCAGCCGATGGATGGAAGACAAATGAAAGGAGCCCCTGGCCATGAACCAAAGTCAGGTTAATAACAAATTACCCAGGGTAGTCATCTCCCTTAAGCTTCATCCTTCTTTGGATCGCATCCTTGATCTGAAGGATCCGCTTAATGAAGCAGTTCGTTCAGAAATCTCGAAAGGATTAAAGAAAATTCTGGAGATCCTTGGAATTCCCGGTGAACCGGAGGTAGAAATTGTAGCATTAGATGATAATACCATCTCAACCATTCGATTTTTGCGTGTATTCCTTCAGGGACGAATAGGCCGTTATTCAGATGAGTTACTCCAACGTGTCTATAGCTATGTAAATGGTATTCCCCTCGGCCCGGGACCGAAACCAGATCAGATTCTGACCTGGTTGAAGGGACTTTGTCATAATCAAGAGGAAATATTGAACATCAATCACAAAAACCTCGTTGATTTTTTAAGTCTGACTTGTTTAGAGATCGCCAAAAAACAACCGGATATCTTATTAGGATCCGCTCAAGTACTTGCTTACTGGGATTCCCTTCTGGACTTAGCGGATACCTCAGATTTGCAACCAGAAAAGTGGCTTCCAGACCCTAACTGGTTACTGCCGGTTCTGACCCGGGTGCTTAATCTAAAAATTTCTGTTGCAAACAGGCGAGTGGTTGCAAAAGTCTTGAAAGAAGGGCTAGCAAAGGGACGATCCCCAGAAGATATCTCCGAAGATTTGATTACGGCCTTGTGTGCGGATGTTGTTGAAATCCACCTTCCGCAGGATTATCTCAAACAAATAACCCTTGCCGATCCGGGAAGCGGATACGACAAGTTTTCCTTAATGCGAGATGGGCTGTTCTATGAGTTAGGCCTCCGTTATCCGAAATTCCAGTTTGTTCCCGTCGAAAATTTGAAGCCCCGGAGTTTTACATTCAAGATAAACCACCTTGTGACTCTGCCCTGGGTAGGTTTACCACCGAACTGTTGCCTTGTCAACGATACTCCGGATACATTAAAACTTTTCGGTATCCCAGGTATGGCGGCAGTTAACCCGGCAAACACAAGTGGGGCGAGTCTTATAGACCTAAATCTTCAATCCTTTGTAGAATCCGCAGGCCTTACAACCTGGGATCAGGTAGGATACCTGATATTATGCTTTAGCACCGAGTTACGAGAGAACAGTAGGAATCTCCTCCATTATCGGATTGTTCAAAGTGAACTAGATAAGTTAAAACAGGTATTTCCCGCCCTGATAACCGGGATCCATGAAAAAGTATCTGTTGAGCAGATAACCCGTGTCCTCAGAATCCTCCTATCGGAGGAGCTATCCATCCTCAACCTACCACGAATCTTCCAACGGTTACTGGATTATGATTATATCGTCATAGATTCTTTTAAGTATATCGTCCTCGATGATCGACTCCCTATCTCTGGGCCTCCAGATGAGACCCGGCTTAACGATCCAATCCATTTAGCCTCTTTTGTTAGATCCGGCATGAAACGCTACATCAGCCATAAATATACGAAAGGTCAAAATATGCTGGCTGTTTATCTGCTGGATCCAGAAATTGAAAAAA
>JAUQPW010000173.1 GCA_030550175.1 bacterium | reverse complement strand
TACTAAGTTTCTTTAATCAGAACCCTGTTACCTGAATTTAGTAAAAACAGCTAGTTTTAAATGAAAAACTCATTTAATAAATATCTATACTTTTGCAGTTTTAAATATTCATCCAGAAAGGACCACAAAGAATCATGGAAAGTAAGAATGTATAGAAGTGTAGAAGATCCGTAGCTTAACGAAAAAATGCAAAAGCAAAGTAAATATAAGACCGGGCTCATTCCTTGTTTTAGGTGAGGGATAAGAAGTTGTGTTCAAACAGCTTAACTGGCAGGAAAATAAAAAATAACACCCGTGATTCTAAAGGTTTAGACAAATATGTCTTTAGAGAAGGGACTTATTTTAGTAATTGATAGTCATGAAGGAAATCTTGAAACGGTTAGCAGCTTGTTACAGAATGAAGGGTACGAAGTGGTTTCTGCGAGAAACGGCAGGATTGCTTTAGATCTCCTCAAGCAGACCTTTTTTAACGTTGTTATTACGGCCTTAAAAATGCCTGGAGTAAGCGGAATGGAGATTTTGAAGTTCGTCAAAGAGCAAAGCCCGGAAACGGTTGTTGTTCTGATGACGGGGTATGCTACCGTAGAGTCGGCCGTTGAAGCCATGAAAGAGGGAGCCTATGATTACCTGACCAAACCTGTAAACCTTTCCAAGCTGAGTGTATTGGTTGGGCGGGCCATTGAACAACAGCAAATGGTTGTAGAAGTGGAAGAGCTACGCCGAAAATTGGATACCCGCACGAGCTTCCAGAATATCATAGGCACCTCCAAGGAGATCCAAAGGGTTTACGAAACAGTTTTACGAGTTGCCTCTATTAACAGTACGGTTTTAATCTATGGGGAAAGCGGGACCGGAAAAGAACTGGTAGCCCGGGCAATCCATCACAATAGTCCTCGACGGGACAAACCTTTGATTATCTTAAATTGTGCTGCATTGCCGGAAGGTGTCATTGAAAGCGAGCTATTCGGGCATGAAAAGGGGGCTTTTACAGGAGCTTTTTCTACTAAAAAGGGAATGTTTGAACTGGCCAACGGAGGTACCATCTTTTTGGATGAGATCGGGGAGATGAATCTTTCCACCCAGTCCAGGCTCCTTCGGGTCTTAGAGGAAAAGGAGTTTATGCGGGTAGGTGGGACTAAAACTATCAAAGTAGATGTGAATATCATTGCCGCAACAAATGTAGACCTGGAAAAGGCCGTGGCTGAAAAGACCTTCCGGAAGGACCTATATTACCGATTAAAGGTGATTACGATTAAACTTCCCCCTTTACGGGAACGAAAAGAAGATATTCCCCTGTTGATCCGGGCGTTTATCGATGCTTTCAATCGTGAAAACCATACCAAAGTCCAAGGAGTCAGTCGGGAGGCATTAAGTAAGCTTCAGAATTATCCCTGGCCTGGCAATATCCGGGAACTGAAACACTGTATTGAGAGCATCATGGTTACCGCCAATCGAAAAATCATTGAGGTGAACGATCTTCCTGCTCATATTATCCAGGTAGCCCATCAGGAACCGGAGATACGGCTTAAAGCCGGTGTTTCTATGACTGAGGTAGAGAAGGAAGCCATCCGGCAGACTTTAATTTATACCGGCGGTAATAAAACGAAGGCAGCTAAAGTGCTCAATATCGGTTTACGAACTCTCCACCAAAAGATCAAAGACTATAACCTTCGTTAATCCCTGAAAAAGGTACGATAAATCAGGTTTTACACCCATTCTGATTGAATAGGTCACAGCCTATCCACTCCCTTTGAAGAAGTGGTATTTTGGGTAAGAGCGACCCTGCGAGACCCTCAAGCAGGCAGCTCCTCCCCCCATGCTAGCTATTATCCACAGTGGATTAGGTAGCGAAATGTATCGAACTCCCTTCGTTTCGTGGTATTGGTGGGAATATTCACCGAACGTCGGGGCACGCAAAACGTGATGCCACAAAATTTTTAGGCTGTGACAAATTTCGTCAGTGGACGACCTTCCTTGTAAGCTTTAAAAAGATATTCTCCTCGGTGAAAAAATCCATGAAATGTCCATCTGCTTCAGGATCCAGGGCATCTTTTAAAAATTAAGAATTTTTTATGGAACCAACTCCCGGAAACTGGTCTAGATCTTGCTCTAATCAGAAGGGTACACGGGTACGATTCAAATTGGAAAAATCTCCCAAACCTGGAAAAGGAAATTACTCAAATGGCCACAGTACTTATTACAGGCGGCGCAGGTTTTATCGGCTCTTATGTCGCCCGGGAACTGATCAAAAAAGGAGAGCAGGTTGTCCTTTATGATGCCTTTATCCAATACGTCTCTCCTTTAGAAAACAACTACTGTATCCATCTTAAGGAGCGCTTCAAAGGAATTCTGGATAAGGTAATCATCGTACGAGGGGATACCCGGAATAAAAACGAGCTGCGAAGGACTATTTTGAAGTACAAACCGGAACGTATTATCCATCTGGCGGCTTTACCCCTTGCAGATCTTGCGGATACGCACTCGGAAGAAGCCCTGGAAAGTATCCTTCACGGGACTGTAAATATTTTGGATATTCTTCGGGACGTGGGGTTTGTTAAAAGATTCGTATATACTTCTTCCAGTATGATTTACGGGGATTTTATGTTCCATCCCGCCGATGAAGAACATCCTAAAAATCCCAAGGATATCTACGGTGGAACGAAACTGGCCGGTGAAATTCTGGTTCAATCTTACGGGCGTCGCTATGAAATCGAATACACAATCATCCGTCCCTCAGCAGTTTACGGCCCAACCGATGTCAATCGCCGGGTCAGTCAGATCTTTGTTGAAAATGCCCTGCGGGGTGAAAAGCTGGTGCTACACAACGGAGGTAAATCCAAATTGGATTTTACCTACGTCAAAGATGTCGCTCAGGGCTTCGTCCTGGCCACCTATCGACCGGAAGCTAAAAATGAGATTTTTAATATAACCCGAGGAGAAGGTAGATCTCTGCGAGAATATGCCGAAATCTTGCAAAACCTGTTACCTGGCGTTGAAATCGTGGAACAACCTGCCAACGTTTTTCGCCCGGAACGCGGCGCTTTGGATATTTCCAAGGCAAGAAAACTTTTAGGCTACGAACCTCAATACTCTTTGGAGGAAGGCCTTAGGGAGTACGTGGGGTATTTTAAGAAGCTAAAAAATCGAAAGCCAGAGTTCAGGAATTCCAGGTTATTCCGAATCCTGAATTCTGAATCCTGACAAGATGATCCCTCTTTCCCTCCCAAATTTGGATGAAAAAGAGCTGGAAAGTATAAAGGATGTCTTGCGCTCCGGTTGGCTGGCCCATGGGGAAAAGAATCTGGAGTTTGAGCGAAACTTTGCAAGCTATCTGGGGGTTCGAGAAGCTGTGTCTTTAAATTCCTGTACATCGGCTTTGTTTCTGGCTTTGAAGGCTTTAAACATTCAGGGTGAGGTTATCCTGCCCAGCTTTACCTTCGTAGCAACAGCTAATGCAGTCGTTACGGCCGGTGCCACTCCCGTATTTGTGGATATCGATTATCATACCTGTAACATGGACCCTTCAAAAATTGAAGCACGCATAACTCCCCGGACCCAGGCTATTATTCCGGTTCACTATGCCGGACAAAGTTGCCGGATGGATGAGATCCTGGCCCTTGCAAGTCATTATCGCCTGGCCGTCATTGAAGATTCTGCCGAAACCCTTGGAGGGACTTTTAAAGGCAGGAAAACAGGTTCCTTTGGAATCGGATGTTTTTCTTTTTTTCCGACTAAAAATATAACCACCGGAGAAGGAGGTATGCTGACTACCGATGATCCTCGATTGGCTGCAAAAGTGAGGGCTATGGCCGGACATGGGATCGAGGAAACGACTCTGCAGCGAGAAAAAAAGGAAAAACCCTGGCTACGGGCGGCGACTCTGGCCGGATATAACTTCAGAATGAGCAATATCCTGGCTGCCCTGGGTGTGGAACAGTTGAGAAAGTTAGACTCCATGAATGCGGCAAGGCGTAAACATGCCGAGTATCTGAATAAACATTTGAACCGGGAATTTTTAGATTTACCCGTTGAAGCTAAAGACTGTGTCCATGTTTATCAAATGTATACCGTTAAGGTTAAGCATGTGGATCGTACCCGATTTATTCTAAAATTGAGGGAGAAGGGAATCGGCGCTTCTGTTCACTTTGACCCCCCTGTTCACCGACAACCCTTTTATGCAAACTCCGGCTATAGTTCCAAAGATCTACCAGTTACCGAGAAAGTAGCTGCTTCCATCGTTACCCTTCCCCTCTATCCCCAGTTGACCCAAGACCAGTTAGACAGGATGATAACCGCTA
>JAUQPW010000076.1 GCA_030550175.1 bacterium | reverse complement strand
TTTTTTAACCTCAGAATTGTAATCTGCGTAGAGAGCCTGGATAATGCCGGAAACCTGACTCCCCACCTGAACATTGATAACGGGATTGATGGTCCCCGTTGCGGATATCATCGCAACAATATTTCCTTTTTCCACACGAGCCGTTTTATATCGAACCGGCTCGCCTTTCACTTTGAAAAAGTAATAATAGCTCCCGATACCCAAAATTATACCGAGTATACCTAAAACCGTAATAAATCTTTTCATCTATTAAATATTAAAAGGAACACACAATTGTCTTGTAAAGTTAATTCTATGTAACTTTCTTCCCTCACTCCTAACCCTTCTCCCAAGGTGTGGAAGAGGGAAGACGATGGATCTCCAGACTAACTTCCCAAGTGCTCACTCTCCCGAAGCTTCAGGAAAGGGGCTTGAGAAGTTGATCTGGAGATTTTCCAACTTCCCTCTCCCACAAGGGGAGAGGGAAGTTGGGGAGTGAAAGCAGCCTTATGAGGTCAAAATTAAGTAAACAGTGTACTACGTTTTTTCGTGCATCCCTATCTTTTTGTCTCTATGGAATGGGTAGGCCTACGGATGAGGTCCTTCAGGAGGACGAGGCCCTTCAGACCTTCTGGGACCCCTCTCTGAGTATCTCCTCATAGCTTGCTCTCGCATTTCCTTTCTTATAGCATCTAGCTGCTTTCGCTGGTCAGAAGACAGTACTTTGGCTATCTTAACCCGCATAAGAAGTTGATTTTTGGCTAAAGCAGCACGGGCTGCTTGAACATTGTCGATCTGCTTGGCAATCTTGTCCTCGTCCAAAGGATCTTGTTGTAAAAGCTGTTCAAGCTCTAAATGCTGTTTTTCAAACTCTGCCCTTAAATCGATCGACTTCTTCGTTTCTCCGGAATAAATCTCTCGAATTTGGTTGATTTGCTGGTCGGTCAGTTTCAATCGCTGAACCACCTCCGGACGCTCCCACCATTTAAACATATGGGATCTCGATCCCCAACCCCTTGAGTCAAAATGGCTATAAGCCAGCGAGGTAATTCCCAATACCACAACAGGCAAAATCCACAGAACTTTTTTTAAATGTCTACCCATGAAAAACCTCCTTACGTCCTCCTAATTTGGTTACTTTGACCAGGTTAAGTGTAAAAAATACGGATCTACCCGACCGTTATTTTATTCAGGTGTGAAACCCAAATTATTAACGGATCTGAACTTACTTAACATGGTCCACTCACCGATGATTCTTATCTGAGTCAGTGCTTAACCCCCCCTGCCTGTCTGACAGGTAGGTAACTGCTCCAAAACCCTTTGAGTCGTCCCCGGCATGAAAGGGAGGCGACTCTAAACGGTGGACTTTCGTATCCCAGGATTTACAGACCTGACAGATCTGGTTGATGAGGATGGTAAGCTTGTTTCTTACATAAATTGATACGAACGAAGGGAAAAAAGTCTTCGGAAATTTTTAGATATTTTTTATTAAGAACCCCCCTGACCCGGTCGGTGGAGAAAGGGAACCTCCCAGACCGGGTAATCCTGGGAGCGCAAGTAACCTGCCTGCATGGGATCAATCGGTGGAGGAAGAGAACTTCCAGACTCCACACTACCCTGATAGATTATCGGGGGAGAGAAACCTCAGAAGGAGGAGAGTTAAATCTGGCTCCTGACGGAGGGGGTGGAGGACGCCTGAGATATTCGGCCAGGGCTTTTCTTTCTGTTTGATTGAACTGCTTAGCCAGCTCGATGGTGGCATTAGCAAAGCGTTGCTTCATCTGACCCCGTAGTTCATGCAACTTTTCTACCTCCCTCTGGTACGCTGCTTCATCAAACTCCGGCGCGGTTAAGATGGTTATTGCCTTCTCCCTGGTTTCTCTAATTTGCCGGTAAATGTCTTTATTCTCCAGGCGAGCTTTTTCCATGGTTTCAAAAAACAGTTTTTCTTTGTCTTTGGGAAGTTGAGCCGTAAATTCCGGCCTGGGCTTTCTACCCCAGTGATCTCTACCGAGACTATGCGAGATATGTCCAATACTGGCGCCAATGAGCAGAATATTCAAGAAAAGTGAGCCCAGCATCAGAATTTTTATTTTTCTACTCATGGTATCTCCTCCTCGTAATACAAAAACGCCTGTAAAGTTGTGGGATCTTGTTCGGTTGGCGCCGATGCTATAGGATCCAAAAAACCTATGGTAAATCCAATGATCAAGACGGAAAGGGCTATCAACGCCGGTCTGGGTAATCTGAATTCGGCCAGTAACTCCAAAAGAAAGGTACCTAAACTGGAGGGTGGGTTCTTCTTTATTTGTAAGGCCACAGAGATAATCCGCCGTTCGAGATAGCTATCGGGTTCTTCATATTTTCTACTTTTGAGAATTCTCTCGAACTTTGCTTCTTCATCAACTAAAAACCGAAACTCAGAAGAATTCTTCAACGCCTCGAGGCCTGCATTTCTTATCTCTTCCGGCCATCGATGCACATCAGCACCATATAATAATAGATTTTCTTTGAATTGTTTAAGATCCATGATCATATCCCGCCTCAATCTAAATACGGTTTAATCTTCTCCTTTAAGGTCATTTTGGCCCGCATGATTAAGGACTGTAATACTTTGACTTTTACACCCATAATTTCAGCGGCTTCCTCATTACTCAATCCTTCATAGAAACATAAATTAATCGCAAGTTGTTGTCTTTCGGGTAATTCCCGTATGAGGTTGTCTAATAATACCTGTTTTTGTTGATGATCCAACAAAACATCTTGTCCGGGTTGCTCATGCCTTATCGGGGTCTTATCGGATAAAGGTACTGGCTTTTTCTTCTTGTTATGATCAATACAAAGGTTTGTAACGACTCTGTAAAACCAGGTGGTGAATTTTACCCGTTTCCTTGAGTCCCACAGCTCGGGCTTATTCCACAACTTCAGGAATGCATCTTGCACAATATCCTCGGCTTCCTCCCTGTTAAAAACGAGTCGATAGGCAAGGCTGTAAAATCGTTTTGCATGACGGTTAACAATTTCCTCAAAGGCTTGATGCTTCCCCTCCTTTATCTGAAGAATTAGCGACTCATCATCCAGATGTGAAAGATTAAAACCCATGTTAGAAGTGAATTACACCCCATGTTTAGAGTATCTCCCAGTCGTAACCCGCGATGGCCAAAATGACATTAAACGGATACCAGTCTGACCTCTCTATCCCTCTACGAACCATTTCTAGATATCTACGGACTGAGGGTTCTGCACACCTTTTATAAATTAATACGAATGAAAAGGAAAAACTCTTCGAAAATCCCTCGTAAATTTTCCAAACAAGTTTAGCTGTCGACAAAGAACTCAGGACTCTGGGTAAACCGGGGAATTCAAAAACTGGATACTCTGTATTAAAACCATTTTTATGGAAAAAATACTATTTTAAGTTATTTTTGAAGATATTATATCTTGTTTAGATAATTGAGTTAACTTTTGGATGCAAGATGTAACTGTAATAATTTAGTAGGTGTCACTTTTTCTGTCTGAACACCCCCCCCCATATACGGGGGGATTAGAGGGGGGCCAAGGGGGTGTTTCTTTTTCCGCCTGCTAAATTGATACGGATACCTGCAGGATCTTTCCAAGAAGGAGGTTTTATGAAAAAGAAAAAATGGATTCACTATGTCGGTGTGACTTTCCTGATATTTTCTAGTTTTTCATTTTTCTGGCAGCTAACAGCCCAGGAACGAAAAGATTCCACAACAGCAGTTCAATGCAACCGATGATCGAAAAACGGTTCAACCGAGTCGTGGAGTTACCTGTTTTGATTGTCACGTAAATGGCCACACCAACGGGGTTTTTCATCTAAACCCGGATGTTCGACCCCAGATGTCCCGACTGCGGATTGAGACGCTCACTTTGCGGGGGTGAATGTTCAACGGCTTTTCGGTTCTAAACGGGCCCTTCGCTTGGAACTCAGTTAACAGAAGATGAGAAAAAAGACCTGGCTGCATTTTTACGAGCTTTGTAAACCGACCGGATTAAGGATTTTACCCCAGGTAAGGAAAATTTTAACATGAAGGGGTATAAGTTCAGAAAGTAGCAAGAATTGGGTGGTTATCCTCCTCAGGGTTTTTATATTGGATATAAAGAACAATCTCAAAACCCTGGAGGAGGATACCATGCTAATCCAAAATTATTTACAATCATCTTTAGATTATGCGCGAATAGAAAAAGCCATTTTGTTCCTTGAGAAGAATTTTCTTAAACAACCCGATTTGAAGGAAGTTGCCCAAAGTGTTAATCTAAGTGAGTATCATTTTCAACGCCTTTTCAAACGCTGGGCCGGTATTAGCCCCAAACGATTCTTACAGTTTTTAACCCTTGAGTATGCAAAGAAATTACTGAAGGAGTCCAAAAGTATCCTGGACGTTACCTATGAAACCGGGTTATCCAGCCCAGGTCGTCTTCATGATCTATTTATTAATTTTGAAGCGGTAACTCCCGGGGAGTTTAAAAAGAACGGTTATGGACTGACCATTTTGTATGGATTTCATCCCAGCCCTTTTGGAGAGTGTTTACTCTCCATAACGGACAGGGGAATTTGTGGTCTGGCCTTTGTTCAGGACAATGATCGGGAAGGTGCCCTGAAAAATCTAAAAAACAAATGGAAGCAGGCCCAGTTTTACGAAAGCCCTCAAGATACCCAGCCTTTGATCAGCCGGATATTTACTCCTTTCCGGCGGTTAAGGATAATACCACCGACGTCTTTACGAGATCCGTTGTTAAATCGGGAAGAAATACGCCCACTGAATTTATTTGTAAAAGGAACTAATTTCCAAATAAAGGTCTGGGAAGCTTTACTGAGGATCCCACCCGGGTTTCTGGTTTCCTATGAAGATATTGCCACTTATCTGGGGAAGCCAAAGGCCTCCCGTGCAGTGGGTCGGGCAGTCGGCCAGAATCCCATCGGCTTCCTCATTCCCTGCCATAGAGTTATTCGAAAAGTAGGTATGATAGGGGATTATGAATGGGGTACGGCAAGGAAGAGGGCGATTTTGGGATGGGAAGCAGTCAGACAGAGTATCTCCAGATAAGAAATTATTTTAAAATCCAATTTGTTTGCCCCGGAGGGACAAGCTGTTTATAGCCAGGGGAGAGCTTCCTTCACCGGGAAAAGGTTATATGATGAAATCCTTTCAGAGACTGAACCCAAAGTTTTAAAATCCGTTCTGGACTTTAATAAGGAAAGTTTTTTTCAGGGTCTGTCTTAACAGGCTCAGTAAAAAAATAATAAGGGCAATTACGACAATAGTTCCTCCACTGGCCAGATCTAGGTAGAAAGACAGGAAGAGTCCCAGAAATACAGACAGGGAAGAAAAGGCGATAGAGAGAAGGAGGGTTTGGCGAAAACTACGCCCAAATTGAATGGCAGCTATGACAGGTATAACCATGAGAGCGCCTATAAGTAATACCCCTACGATTCTCATAGCCAGGGATACCGTTATGGCGGCTAAGACGGTGAGTATCAGATTAAAGACCTGGGCGGAAATACCCGAGGCTCTTGCTAATTCATCATCGAAGGAAACGGCAAATAATTCTTTGTAAAGGGCAAGGATGGTACCTAAAACCAAAATTCCCAGGCCTACAATCAGGTATAAATCATTCGGCATAACGGTTGAGATACTTCCAAATAGAAAGCTAAAAAGGCTGGCGTTGAATCCCTTGGCTATACTTAGAAGAACGATGGCGATGGCCAGACTTCCAGAAAGAAACAGAGCCAGGAGGGATTCACCCGATATATTTCTGGCACTTCTCAGTTTTTCGATACAAAACGCTGCAATTACAGGGGTGATAATACCGGTTACCAGGGGATTCATCTTAGTCAGAAGACCTACGGCTACCCCTGCTAAAGACACATGGGCCAGGGTATCTGCCATGAGAGAATAACGTCGAACGACCAGAAAGATCCCGATCATGGGGGCAATGAGGGCAATAACAGCGCCCGCCACAAAGGCCCGGATCATAAAATCGAATTGGAAAATCTCAAACATAGGTCTAATGTTTATGGATCAGAAACTTTACTTTTTTGCTGTACAACTTTTCGACATACTCATCTTTTAAAAACTCGTTGGGAGGACCCTGACAAACCAGGGTACGATTTAAGCACAAAACGGTACTGACTTCATCGATCACGATACCGATATCGTGTGAAACCACAATGACCGTTAATCCCATTTGATGGTTAAGATTTCGGAGAAAAGTATAGAATTTTTCTTGAGATAGAATATCTACCCCGGTAGTCGGTTCGTCCAGAATGAGTATTTTGGGATCTCCTACTAAAGCCCTTGCAATAAAAACCCTCTGACGTTGACCCCCGGATAGATGACCGATCAAATGGTTCTTATAGTCTGTAACATCGGCAATTTCCATGGCTCTTTGTACAGCCGCGAGATCTTCTTTTTTAAATCTTTTAAGCAATCCGACTCTGGCCGTACGTCCGGTTCTTACAATTTCTTCCACCGTTGCAGGGAAATGAAGTCCGGCCTCCGCCGTACGCTGAGGCACATAGCCGATTAAAAAACGATCTTTAAAACTTTGAACGTTCTGCCCAAAAATGAGGACTTCACCTGAAGTTGGCTTGAGGAGGCCTAAAATGATTCTAAGCAGAGTGGTTTTACCTCCTCCGTTCGGTCCGATGATTCCTACATATTCCCCTTCTTTTACAGAAAAGTTTATATTGGTTAAAACGGGGAGGCCGTTATAGCTGAAACTAACGTTTTTTACCTCTATGCAAACAGGGGAAGTGGTCATTGACATCGTAAAGCTATCCGCAGGTTTTTCAGGTTCTCCTCCATGATAGAGATATAGTTCTTTCCGGCCTGTACCTCCTCATCGGTCAAACCTTCAATAGGATTAAAAACTAACGTCTTTGCTCCGACCTCCTGAGCAATGGTCTGAGCCAGTTTGGGGCTGGCGAGGGGCTCAAAGAAAATATATTCTATGTTCTTCTGACGTGCCAATGTAGCAATATCGGCTAATCTCCGGGGTGAAGGCTCCTCATCCGGGGAGAGTCCGGAAATATAAATCATGTTCAGATTATAACGCCGGGCTAAGTACCCAAAGGCAGCATGGGAGGTAATAACGTCTCGAATTTGGCAATGGGCCAGACCTTCTCGGTATTTCTGATCTAAATCGGCTAATCGCTTTACATAATCCGCAGTGGTTTTGGTATAATACTCCGCATTTCCGGGATCCACTTTTATCAGAACATCCCCAACGACCATAGCCTGTTTCTGCATCAGTACTGGATCCAGCCAGAAATGGGGATCGAATCCGGCCTTTTCAGATACCTCAACCACTTCCTGGCCTTTTAATAACTCACCACTTTTAGCCAGCGTTTCACTCATATTTACTACTTCTACGCCTCGTTTTTTCAGATCCTCTTGAATCTTTTCCGCCCAGGCGTCTGTATTGCCCCCGTTAAAAAGAAAAACTTTTGCAGAACGGATTTTAATGATGTCCCGTGGGGTGGGTTCGTAGTCATGGGGCTCCACACCGGCAGGAGTCATATTGAGGACCTCTACACGATCTCCCCCCACTTGCCGGGCCAGTTCTGCCAAAGGATAAAAACTTGCAGCAATCTTCAATTTTTCCTCTGCCGAGACTTTTACCGAAAGCACAACCGTTAAGGCTAATAGGCTAAAAATCAGACGATAGGGTATAAACCTGAGCATATCTACCTGGCCTCTTTCCCCTCAAGGGACAAGGGAAGATTCCACCCTAATGGCTCATTGACATTTCGTACAAAGGCCAAAAAACTCCAGGGAGTGATTCAAAACTTTAAACTTTTTAAGTTCAAAAATTTTTTTCTCTTGATCCCTCAAATCGTTTTCTAGAACGATGTCATCTACTTTTTCACAACGAATACACACGATATGGTGATGATGATCCGTTAAATTGATCTCAAATCTCTTTTTCCCTTCTCCAAACTGGACTTCCCGCACAATTTTTTGTCCTTTTAAGAAGGAGATTTCTCGATAAACCGTTGCTTTATCCACCTGGTAATTTCTTCTTTGGAGTTCTAATCGTAATTCCTGAGCAGATAAAGGAACTCTACTCTCCAGGAAGATTCCGATGATTTGTTTTCGGGTTTTGGTAAGTCGATAACCGCGGGACTTAAGGTTTTGCAAGATTTGAGTTAATTCTACCATAGTTATTATATAGTTAATGCAACTTGATTGCATTTGTCAAGTGCCTGTTTAGAGGAGGCTTAACATTTTCGTCTGGGTATCATGGCAAGCTCTTCACTTTGGGCTTCGGCTCCCATTACTTCTTGCAGGAGTATCTTACATTGTGGACCGAAAGGTTAAGTGCCGAACTTCTTGTAGGGTTAGATTTGAATAGCTATTCTACTCTCACCCCAACCCCTCTCCTGAGACTTGGGGAGAGGGGTTGGGGTGAGACGGACCTGCCTTACTGACCGATGCTATCTAGCGCGCCAGCAAAGGGCTAAATCTTTTGAGCTAAGCGTCATGGTGAGCTTAAAGCCACTTGTTGAAGAAACGAGGCAAGAAAGAAACAGCAAAAGCAATACTGGCGGAGATTTATGGGTGGGTTACGGAGGGGTTTGATACGGCGGATTTGAAGGAGGCAAAGAGATTACTGGAAGAGTTGGGGAAGTCTCAACCTAATTTGAGGTCAGGGGAAAATACCGGTCGGGTAAGCTCTAAAGACCTACAAAACACTCCGCGAGATGACCTGAATACCTAATTCGTCACACAATCTCTTTGCTCTTTGGTCAATGCTAGAAGAAATTACCACAAGATTTAAAGGTTTCTGTAATCTCCTCTGGGCATATTCCACTTTTTTCTTAAATGTGTATACATCATCCGTCCGAATATGGGTTTTAACTTCGACCACAAAAGAGTCGGTGTCTTCCAAATAAGCATCAAACTCGATTTGAGCACCAGTTCCAAAGACCTCTCCCTCTTCATCTTCAAGAACAAGCCGTTTGACTTCTCGGAAATGCCGTCCTGAGAATCTCTCAATAGTTCGTCGGATGACTTCTTCCATCCCTCTTCCCAATCGTCCGCTTAGCGCAGACAGTTCGAGCCGAATCTGATGTATTTGGTCATCCTGGTAGTCAAACCGTCGGTTCATTTCCTCAAACCGTCGGTTTACTTCCTCAAACCGTCGGTTCGTGTCTTCGCGTAAAGCTTCAATCCGTTGGTTAGTCTCCTCAAACCGTCGGTTCGTATCTTCGCGTAAAGCTTCAATCCGTTGGTTAGTCTCCTCAAACCGTCGGTTTACTTCCTCAAACCGTCGGTTCGTGTCTTCGCGTAAAGCCCGAATCTCCTCTAAAACAGCCTGAAGCTCCTCCTTTGATGAAAAAGTCTCAGCCAGTAGGCCCTTAATTTCGTACCTAAAACGCTCGTCTTCTCTTAACAACCGAGGAAGGTGTTCTCTAATAATTTGGAGGATTGTTGCTTTATCCATATCATCATTATAATACAATATCAATCTGCTTCTTGCCAGAAGATTCCTTGGTTAAGTCCCGGAACCTCCTAAGGGTTATGGGGCAACCATAAGTTCGCTCATTTTACTAAAGTCAGTTTAAAAAATCTCATCTCAAAAATACCATTAACCCTACAAACCCAGGCTTGATGCTCGGTATGACAAAGACCTTTTAAAGAAGGGGAATCGGGAGGTTAAAGGAAATAAAGAAATGGATCTACTTTTACGGGAAATTTCAAACAGGATTGAGTATAATAAATTCTTACTTGACCTCTTTTAGGTTGAGAGTATTATTAAACCTATAAGATCGTAAGGAAAATTATCCTTACAGGTATTCAGAATTAGTCTGAACCCATAAACTCTATGAATTTCCAGATTTTAAAAACCTTCTTACAGCCGGGCCAAAGAAGTCGGCTATTTGTTAACCTTCTTTTCTTCACCATTCTGGTACTCCATCCCTATCTTCACCCTTTAGAAACCCTTGGTCTGGATAATAATTACTTAAACTGCCAATGGGTTCAAATGGCCGTTTTTATTCTGGAAGGTATCATTCTTGTCTTTTTTACCATCCTGATTATCCCTGCTTTATTTCCCAGGATTTTTCTTATCATCCTGATTCATCCCACTTTTCTTTTTTCAAGGGCCCCTCCATCCCCTGCCTCCTAAATTCGTTTCAAAAAAATAAATACCCATACGTTTACTCTATCTTTACGGTAAAACGGTTTTTCATCCTTATAAATAAAGGACGTAGTAGGGTCTGCTTTTGTAAAATTCTATCATTCCAGGCTATTAAGCCTACGGACTTTATAAGTTCAACAGAATGGAGGCAAACATGAGCATGATGAAATGGGTAGGAGTTCTTTCGATCTTTAGTCTGATTTGTTTTTTGAACACTTCCTTTGCACAGCAACCACCAGAAGAAAAAACAAAATCTTTGGAGGAAGAATTTCAAAAGGCTCTTGAGCAAGCCCCATCGGCACCGGGTCCAACCCCCCAACAACCTGGAACCCAGGCCGGTTCACCTGCTTTAGGGATCGGCGGTTCTACGGCTACTGGCCTTTCCCGGGCTTTTAATCCGGCCATCAGTATAAACGGTCTTTTTTTGGGAAGCTATACATCTCGGGAACCAGGTGAAGAGGCAGAAGTAAGACCCGGTGAGGAAATCACAACCGGAGTCCACATTCAGGAAGTAGAGGCCCAATTTTCGGCCTTTGTAGATCCCTATCTTCGGGCTGATGTCATTTTAGCTCTTCCGAAAGGTGAAGGAGTTGAAGTTGAGGAAGGGTATATAAGCACCTTGAATATTCCTTCGGTCATTCTCCGGATAGGCAAACTCCATGATCCTTTCGGAAAACATAACTTGCTCCATACCCATCAATTTCCCTTTATCGATCCTCCTCTGATTAATGAGAGGATTTTCGGAGAGGAGGGGCTTACGGAGATAGGTATCGATGTGAGTTATCTACTCAAATTACCTTGGTTTTCGGAAGTTAGATTGGATCTTTTGAACGGAGATAACGAGGTTCTCTTTAATAGTCCCAAAGGGAGTGATCTGGCGTATTTAGCTCATTTTAAGAACTTATGGGATTTATCCGATGCCACAACGCTGGAACTGGGAGAATCCTACGTAGTCGGAAAGAACGAGTTTGAGGATATCTCCCAGGCAGCGGGAGTAGATCTAACCCTCAAGTGGAGACCTCCCCAACGCGCACTCTACCGGGCCTTCATCTGGCAAACCGAGTATCTATTTGCAAAGAAGGACCCTGCCGACCAAACCTTTGATAAGGTCGGAGGTCTTTATACTTTAGTTCAATACCAGTTTGCCCGACGGTGGTGGATTCAAGGAAGATATGATCTTCTGGGGATACCTGAAGCGGAAGGGGAAGGTAAGACCTATCGAGTCAGCAGCTTATTAGCCTTTGTCCCTACCGAATTTTCAGCCTTCCGGGTTCAGTATAATTATTTAAAACCCGAAGACGAGGAGGGAATTCACCAGGTTCTTGCCCAGGTGAACTTCACCATTGGTTCTCATCCGGCCCATCAATATTAACAACCAATAAAAGTCAGGGGGTCAGGAGTTAAGAGCTTTGAGGCCGAACCGTCTTCTTTCTATCTCTTCACTCCTGACTCACCCTGTTCCTTGCTTATGAAATTTGCTAAGTTAGCAGGTATCTGGATCGGTCTTCTAGCTTTTACAACAATCTTTTTTATAAACCCGGCTCAAGCAGAACTCAAAGTTGTGACCACGATTCCGGATTTAGCGGCCATTACCCAGGAGATCGGTGGTAATAAGGTTAAAGTTCAAAGCATTGCCAAAGGATATCAAGATCCCCATTTTCTCGAAGCTAAACCCAGCTATATGGTCCAGCTTAATCAAGCAGATCTACTTATCTATGTCGGTCTTCAGCTCGAAATAGGCTGGCTCCCTT
The DNA here is from genome assembly GCA_030550175.1 of bacterium. Taxonomy (GTDB): domain Bacteria; phylum Moduliflexota; class Moduliflexia; order Moduliflexales; family JAUQPW01; genus JAUQPW01. The sequence goes on along the minus strand of JAUQPW010000076.1, from coordinate 15,598 downwards.
TGCTTATTCAAGGAGCTCGAAACCCGGCCCTCAACCTGGGAGGTAAAGGAAATCTGGATGCCTCTCGGGCCATCCAGGTTTTAGAAGTTCCCACTGGTGAAGTGGATCGGAGTATGGGAGATATTCACCCGGAAGGAAATCCCCACTATCTCCTGGATCCACGCAACGGAATTATAGTCGGTCAGGAGATCCTAGATCGACTCAAATTACTTTCTCCTAAAGATAGTGCCTACTTTGAGGCCAATTTCAAAAATTTTCGAGATAAACTCACAGCTCAAATCGCAGATTGGGAAAAGCGGATGGCCCCGTTCAAAGGTACTCAAGTTGTTTCCTACCATAAGTTGTTTGAATATCTTATGAACTGGTTGGGATTTTCCGCTGCAGGATATATTGAAGAAAAGCCCGGTATTCCACCCACCGCCAAACATCTGGCCTTTATAACCGAACTGATAAAAGAAAAGAAGATCAAGATCATCTTAAACGGTAACTATACGGATCCTAAAATTGCCCAACTGGTAGCCGATAAATCCGGAGCGAAGCTGGTTATCCTACCTGCAGCGGTGGGAGGGGAAGAAGATATAGACATCTACCCAAAACTTTTTGAACGGATTATCTCGAAGTTGGAGGTAGAGTTTAGACAATTGCAGTCGTTCAATGTCCGGCCATAAGGTTATAGCAGATCGGTATTGAAAGGGGTATATATAAAGGATAGGGACCACCTCCCCTACGTATCAAGTTAAGGATTAGACCTGGGGCCTGGCATCCCCCTTGGAGGGGGGAAGGGGAGTGTTCAAGCCGAAAATAAGGCTCTTCCCCTTCCTAGCTTGATGCATAGGGGGTAAGGGGAGAGTGGAGACCCAGGCAATCTCTGGGTTTTCCTTTCCCGCATCGGGAAGAGGGTTAGGAGGTTAGGTGAAAAAACCTGCTCCTGAAAGGGATCCAGGTGGGGTATTCTATAAACGCTTCCATCAGGAACCCTTTTTAACAAACCCCAGACGATCTCCTGTCAGGTATTTTTTATTTAAAAAATTCCTAATCCCTGCACCCCCCAATAGAGCCACTCCAAATGTGCAAACAATGGCCGCTCCCGTAGGAAGGTCCAGAATGTAAGAAAGTACACTCCCTATCATACTTACCAGGGTGCCGAAAATCCAACCGATAATTAAACGGGAGGATAAATTATCGGTGAATAATACGGCAAATACGGTCGGGACGATCAAGAAAGTAAAGACCAACAAAACCCCTGCAATGGAAACCGAACTCGTAACCACAAAGCCAAAGATGGCATAGAAAAGAAAGTCCCACCACCGAATGGAGATTCCCTGCTCCATAGCCTGTTCAGGATTAAAGGAGATCAGCAGAAATTTTTTCCGGAGGATCCAATGGATAATCCCTACAATCATATAGATTACAGCCGTTTTAGCCACGACAAACCAACTGACCCACAGGATCGATCCAACCAAAAGACTTTGAACATGTTCGGCTCCATGGGGCGCTTTAGACATAATAAGAATGATGGCAGCCGCTGCAACCACATAGGTAATCCCGATGATGGCTTCATGGGGTATTTTTGGGTGACGCATGCGAGTCAGGGAAAAAACGAGGGCACCGATGAAGGTAAACAACAGGGAAAACAGGTAAGCGTGGAAGCTTTCTAACTCATAGCCGAATAATATGGCTGTCGCTGCCCCCAGTGCAGCAATCTGGGCAAGGGCTAAATCTACAAAGATGACCCCCCGCGCCAGGATGTGAATGCCCAGGTATACATGGATCCCTACAAGAACTAAACAGGCCAGGAAGGGAGCCAACATAAAGGTTAAAAACTGAGTCATGACCTGATCCTCTCATAATCCCCTCACTCCCATCCCTCTCCCACGCTGTGGAAGAGGGGCGGGTTAAGTTGAGCAGGATACATTGGGAATATTATTGTTAGCGGCAATCCAACTGAAGCCATCTCTTGGAGTGAGGAAGATGACTTATCGCGAAGTTTATCCTCAACTCTTCGATAAATCCAGGACAGGATCTAACAAAGGACTCTTCACACTGACAGCTTTGAGTCCCTGGATTGACCAGAAGCTGATAGCTAAATATTTAAAAAACCAGGATCGAGGGTTAAATAGGGATAATCTTCCAGATCGTGCAAAAGCTTATCTTCTTAGAAAAAATAGGCCTTCAACCCAAGCACCGGCATCAAAGGTCGGATAGTCAATGGATTTGGATCAAATAGTTATCAGGAAGCTCACAGGAGGGGCTCTGGAAAGAGGGGTAGGAAGGAGTATAGAGCTGATTAAAGACAGAAGGACAACAATAACCTGAATAGCGAAAAGGCCTGGATCTAGCCTGGGAATGACGGCAAGGATAGATAAAGATGTTTGGATCCAGTGGCAAGATGAATTATTATCCAGGCCGAGAGCCTCTAAGATATGGGCATAGGGATGTATACTCAGCAAAGTGAGGAGGAGAAGTCCCAATAACCAGGCAGTTCGGTAAATGAGGGTTATTTTTAACAGGGATTGATCCTTTTGATTTGTCATGATACCTTAAATTTAGCAATCTGCTGATTCAAAATGTTGATTTGTTCGGTTAAGGTTTTGGCGATATCGTTCATCTGGCTGATGTTTTCTATATTAGAATAGCTGATTTTCTTGATATTTTCCATTGCGGTAACGACCCGTTCGCTTTCCCTCTCCTGACTCTGGGTTAACGCAAACAGACGGCTGATTTGGTCCTGTATATCTTCTGTAGCTCGAACCACACGATCACTTCCCTGGGCCTGTTCCTGGGTTGCCCGTTTGACCTGATGGGTCATACCCTTCATGGTTTCCGTGGCCTGGACAATTTGCCCGCTTCCCTTAGACTGTTCCGCCGTCGCCCGGGTAATTTGTTCCACCATTTCTACCATATTATCGATGGCATCTTTGATTTGCTTGCTTCCCTTTGTTTGTTCTGTAGTAGCCCGTGCAATCTGCTTGGTCATATCGGTAGCCTGCTTGGCGCTATTGAGGATCTCTGTCAAGGCAACTCCGGCTTCATTGGCCAGCTTGACGCCTTCCTTGACCTGTTCTAACCCGGTATAAATCACCGAAACGGCATTACTGGTTTCTGACTGGACTCCCCGGATCAAATCTGAAATTTCCTTGGTAGAAGCCGTGGTCTTTTCAGCCAGATCCTTAATTTCATCGGCCACCACTGCGAAACCCTTCCCGTGCTCACCGGCCTGTGCTGCAATAATAGCCGCATTAAGTGCCAGGAGATTGGTCTTATCGGCCACATCATCAATGACGGTGAGAATCTCTCCAATTTTCCCCACCTTCTCGCTTAATTTACCCATCGCCTCTACGGCTTTATTCGTCACTTCCTGAATCTTATATATCCCACTGATGGTCTGTTGGACTGATCGGGTACCTGCTTCGGCATTGAGGGTAACCCGCTCCGAGAGTTTAGCCGTTTCACTGGCATTCATCTCAACCTCTTTGATCAATGCATCGATCTGAGCCGTAAAGGACGCCGTAGACTCTGTTGTCATAGATAACTGATGCACGCTGGAAGCAATTTGCTTGATGGATACATTCATCTCTTCCAGGGAAGTAACGGTTAGTTCTACAGAGGTGGAGAGATTCTCGGTATTGGCCGCAATCTCCTCAATGGAAGCTTTGAGTTCCATAATAGAAGCAGAACTATCCTCCGCTGCACTCATAAGATCCTTGATATGTTGGGTGGTATCCTTAATGGAACCATCCATTTGCGCCATAGCCGAAGCGGTTTCACTTACAAAGAGTTTTTGAGATTCAGAACCCTGATGGATTCGGGTGCTGGAAGAAATCATCTTTTCAGAGGCTCGATTCAGTTCCTCTACGGTTTGTCGTATCTGCTGAATAATATGTTGCAGATAATTGATCAGGAGATTAAAAACAGCCCCTAATTGAGAAATCTCATCTTCGCCCTTAACGGGAACTCTTTCAGAAATATCCCCTTCGGCCATCTTCCTGGCAACCGAGACAATCTGCTGAATAGGCTTGTTAATAAGTCTCTGAAGCAGAAAAGAACCAGCAAATAAAACGCCTCCAAGGAGAATGATAAACAAGATAACGAAATCCCGGCTAATTTTATGAATCTTTTCGTCCACAATCGATCGAGGAAAGTCTATACGAAGAGTTCCAACCTGTTGCTGGTTCAAATCCAGAATAGGAATAAAGGTATCATAACTGTCTTCAATGAGTCGGGTTATCACCTTATTGGATTTAAGGGCTTCCAGGACCTGGGGATTTTTTTCGGTTGTCCCGATGAGGTGCGGATCCTCGTGGGCCAGGATTCTACCTTCGGTATCAAATACAAAACAGTGACTGGCAAGGGTATTCGATGACACGATCCGCTGACACTCCAGGGTAAGGCCCGGAGCTGCCATTTCAATACCTCCTAAATTACTGGAGAAAACCTCCTTAATTCGGATTTTGATGGGATTGGCTAAGGCATCTGATCTAAGTTGAATGGCTTCCAATTCGGCCTCTTTGATACTTCGAACTGTGAGCCACAGACCCAGGGATAAAGCTACAAAGATAAGAAGTCCGATACTTAAAATAAGCTTCCACTTCAATGAAAGTTTCATCGTTTTTTTCCCTCCGTATCCAAAAAAACCCTATGCCATACTTCTTGACTTTCCATACAAAGATAAGGGGTTAGCTTCGCATCATGCCTTCGGATCCATTCCAGCATTCTTAGATACATAGAGACCCGAATGGGTTTAAGGTAGCGCATCTTACCATCCACTCCCGGAGCAAATTCCTCAAAGAGGATCTTACTTTGTGGAAATCGTTTCCTTATAACCGTTTTTAATTCAGAAGTGAACCGGAGGCTCCCCAAACTAATCCAGGCAATGTTCCGAGAGTTGATTCGAGAAAATATCTGCTCTAATAATTCTCGATAATCCTTTTCCCATTCTGGATAATAAATAAGCGGATCAAAATGGAGTCCTATTCTATACCCGGCTTCTTGACATTTCTGGGCCGCCAGTAACCTTTCCTCCAGGGAAGAGGTTTTAAATTCCTGAGTTTCTATAATCACCTGGGGGTTTAAGGACCAGGAAACCACTACCTGACCTCGATGATCCAGATCGAGAAGATTATCAACCTGGTTAGTCTTGGTCTTAAGCTCCAGCAAAGTATTTTCCCATTGCGTAAAAAAGGGAATCAAAACCCGACTGGTTGCAGTCAGTCCATCCAGGGCTAAACTATCCATTAGCTCACCGGTCCCGATTCGGTAAGATCGTTTAGGATATTGAGAAAAAAGCGCAGAAACTTCTGCCATCATATCTTCGAGATTGGCATACAGTACCAGGAAGGGATTGTTGATATAACCCTGGAGAAAGCAGTAAGTACATTCCATATGGCAATTGGAGCCCAAATTGAGGATGTAATAATTACAATGAACCATCTTCTCGATACACCCAGGACAGCTTTTAAAGAAGGTTCCCTTTTGGGTTGTGATCAATAACTTTTTTTCCCCTTCCGTAATAGCATCCTCCAGAGAAGCTGCCTCGGAGACGATCTTTTCCTTACTTTCGATGTACTCCACCGGGACCCCCGGTAACCGGGTCAGTACCTGTCGGGTCAGAGCCTTTTCTCGGGCTTCTCTATCGATGTAAATTCTTTCGGGTCTAAAGGGTTCCATCCTTCCTCTATTCTCCTACTTCCCCCTTCCTCTTTCATCATCCTTTAAGCAGTCTTAAAATATCCTTTAGTTCCTCTCTATCGATCAGCTCCTGTAACTTCGTCAAAATTTTCTCCAGTTCTTTTATATTCCGAAATTGAAAGGTCACTTTCAGTTGATCTCCTTCTAAAAAAGGAGGCAGCGCTATGGATATTTCCCTGGGTAATCTGAGTTGCTTAAGTTTCTCCTGCAACTGATCTTCCAGAGAGGTCAGGAGAGGATATCTCCTCTGTTTTAAAATTTTCCGAACTTTCTCGGTTTTCTGAGGAATCGGAAGTACTGAGTTTGCTAGTATATCTGGAATATCTAAATCGTCAAGTAGATTTTCGAGGGGGATATCTTCTCGTCCGATAATTTCCCCTATGAAAGTCATAAATTCTTTAAAAGTATTGACGGTTAACTTGAGAGAGGAGGCCAGATAGATAAGCTGCCTTTGATCCTCTGGAGAAAAGTGAAGCAATTCCAGAGCCAATTTTAACGGGATTTCCTCTGCAACCAGGTAGCTTTGGACCTCACTTTTTAATTGTTGAAGCTGAAGGTATCCACCTAAAACCTCTAAACTCGGCTCTAAATCCAATAAAGGCATATATTCTTGAACCACAATCTGCTTTTCCAATCCAAACTGATGTAAAAGTTTATGTAAGACGGTTGCTTTCTCTATTAAATTTAAACGACGAATCGTCAGGTTATCCAGGAGGCTTATCCTGAATCCCTCTAAATCCCCCAGATTCTCCAAATGATAAACCCAGGCCTCTACGGCTCCAAAATGAAGATCTCGACAGGCCAGAACTCGCCTAAATCCATGAACGATTTGGTATTGTCCTGAAGGACGTTCCCGGAGAAAAACAGGTTGAAGAAGCCCTACTTTACCCACAGAGGAGATTAAGGGTTCTGGATTTAACGGATAGGTTATCAAAAAAAAGTGATCGTTCAGGTCGATCTTATCCAACGGGACTTTTTGAAGCTGCTTCATACCCTGAGAAGGTTTCCAGAGGGGTGGAATTTAAAAGGAAAGTAATATAAAAATCTCTCAGGAAATTATTTTAACTCCAACTTATTTTAGAATTCAATAGAAAAAAGCAAGCTACAAAGGATAAAAATTAACTCCATGATTGAAGGAATAAAGGTAAAGCCGTAACGTTTAGGAGCATGAACAAAAAGGAAATTTTCTTTATCTTTTTGATCCTCATGGGGGGTTATGGGAGTTTTCAAAACACGCTCCATAACTATTTTGTTGCAGACGATTTTTTCCTCATTTATCCTTATACCTGGAAAGAGGTTCTGCTGGCCTTTGGAGGGGAGGGTCTTGCAAATCACCGAGATCGAGAACGCCCGATTTTAGGAACCCCGGCAACGGATGGGCAGGGTAATCCCATAATCTTTAACGAAACCTACTATCGGCCTATAGTCCGATTATCTGCCTTTATAGACAGGCAAATTTGGGGATTTAATCCCTTTGGATATCACCTGACAAATCTTTTCCTGCACCTGCTCAGTGCTCTGGTTATTTATTTTTGGGTAAAGCTCCTGCTCCCTTCCTCCCATTCCGGTTATATCGCCTGGATTGTCAGCCTGCTTTTTGTAACCCAGCCGGTTCACACAGAAGCCGTAACCTGGTTGTCCGGAAGGGTAGATGTACTTTGTGGCTTTTTTTATCTGCTCAGTGTTTTGCTTTTTACCCGATATCTCCACAGTCCTACCTCCGAGTCTCCGCATCTCCGTCTCTTCCTACTGTCAGGGAGCATAGGAACTTTTATAGGGGCTCTCATGAGCAAAGAGATGGCCATCACCCTCCCCCTGGTCCTATTCTTGATCGATTGGATGATAGGAGAGAAGCCCCTTCTTTCAAAATTGAAAAGGTTATCCCCTTTTATCTTCATTCTGGTCGTTTATCTGATCTTGAGGTTTATCCTGCTGGGCGGAATCGGGGGCTATTTAAATCCACAGGGCTCAGTCCATCTTAAGTGGGGCTGGTTCATGGTAAGTATTCTGGTCTGGTATGCCCGGCAGTTGCTATTTCCCTTTGAAGCTATCCTGCCTTCCGATATGAATTGGATTCAATATCTTCTTCTTTTTCCTTATAGCCTGTCTGTTTATGCTTTGTTTAGGATGTTCCGCATCGCAGGACTGGTCTGTCTCTGGATTCCTGTAACCCTCCTGCCGGTTATGAATATCGCGGCCGAGCGGTTTCTTTACCTTCCTTCGGTTGGGTTTTTGCTTTTTCTGGGATTGGGATTAGGTCAAAAAAGGGTCTACGAGAAGGAAAAGGTATTCCCAGGGTTTCTACGTTTCTCCATTTTCGGATACTTAATGGTAGGAATTCTAACCCTATTAAACATCTTCACCACTCGTGAGAAAAATGAGCGCTGGCATCATGCCGGAGAGGTGGTGCAGGAGATTCAAAATCAAATGAAATCCCTTTATCCCACGTTACCCCCTGGCGCCCACCTCTTCTTTCTGGATCTACCCGATAACTACCGGGGAGCTTATGTCTATCGAAACGGAATAGCAGGATCTATGCGACTGATTTACCGGGATTATTCCCTTCAAGCAGACCCTTTAATCAGCCTTTTACAACTGAGGCCCGAAACCTTTATAAAAGGTCGACATTTCATCTTTCAATATCAAACCTGTCCTGAACCCTGTCAAAGGAAGGGACAGATCGTGCATCGGAAAGACTGGGAAGACTTTCTGGTTAAAGGAGAACGATTTCCTTCCCAAATTGGGAAAACGGGAATGGAAGCCCCGGTAGATCTTATCGTTCAAAGTGCAGGTCTATATGCTGGAAATTTAGGGGTTATCCTTGTTAATGGACAGGCCGTTTCCCCCCAGAGTCGAGGTTATAACGTAGTTGTTGTAAATCCCCAGACGGGAAGGGTTGAAGAATCGACTGTCTTTGATACCCACAGGTGGCGGAGAGAATCCCATCGCATGGCGGGGTTTATCGGCAAGCTTGAAGAAGGAAAAATTGTAATCCTGGCCTTAAAAGATGAAGGTGCCCTCTCCCTGACTGCCGAGGCGGTAGAAGCTTTGAAAACTATTGGAGCTCAAGAAGATCTGAGAGGCCGACTCCACTGGAGCCATGCTGTGATTGGGATTAAAGGGGCTAAACCCGGAGAAGCTTTGGAAGAAAGCTCTTCGGGACCTGTAAAACTGGAAGTAGCCGGGAAGCGTTAAAATCTCTAAAACTTGAGCAGGTATTACTTGAACTCGAATCGTATACGGGCACTTACGTTGGTTTGATTTTCGTTATCCCGTTCGACGATGAGGGAAAAGCGATCGGAGATCACATACCTGAGTTGAACCAACTGCTTTTCTTGAGCAACCCCTACGGTGGTAGAAAAAGTAAGGAAGAGATCTTTAAAAAATTCTTTACCGATAATGACCCTGGGAGTAAAGGAAGAAGACCCCAGACCGGTTCCATTCTGCGCTTCGAAAGGTTCTATTTCGAGCCTGTCCAGTCGGGTTAATCTTTCCAATCTTCCTCCAAATTGACTCTGTATAGGCGGGATAATGAGTCTTGCGACCTGCTCAGCTCCCAGCGTACTAAAGGTTCCTAAAACCTGATCTAAAGTTCCTCCGAAAGCTAATAAGGCTGTGATATCCCGTTCGGGAAGGGGTGGATCGGAGCTTAAACTCAATGAAAAATCCTTCAAACTTCCCTGAAGAGTGAGGAAGATTTGATAGTTTCTAACCTCCGTTCTGGCTTGAAGGTTAATATCCGGATTGAGTCCACTGGGATCGATGAAATCAATGGATCCTGAGGAAATAGTATAATCCCGATTTTCAAAGGTGACCTTTCCTCCGGTTGTGCCGATATGGCCCCGAATTTCAGGCTTCTGGAGAGTTCCCCGGAGGGTCAGATCCACCTGCAGGTTAAGGTCCATGGCTTTGCCCCTTAACCTGGCAGTTCGGAGCGACTTAACGGCCACATCCAATCCAAGGGTTCGGATAGGAAACTCAGCCGGTTTCTGCAAATCTCTCTGCCTGCCGGTTATTCGAATTAAAGATTGAAGATCTAATACCTCCAGGTATTGGGCGTTGATAACTTCCGCCGTTCCCGAGAGCAAAAGAGCATGGGGTTTCCCTTTCAAAGTTACCCGGGTATTGGTTTTTATTGCCAGGAACTCAAAAGGTTGCCGGATCGTTACATTCTGCCCCCGGAGGACTACATCCACCGATGAAAGCGATTTACCCGCTAAAAAAAGATTTCCACTGGCTTCGAGGAAAGAGGCGTCCTCTCGAACACCTGGAGTCTCGAGGCGTCCCCTAATCTGGGATAATTCAATGCGATTTTTCTTTAAAAGAAATTTTCCGGTTATATGTGTGATGGGATCTGGATAACTGGTAAAACCTACAAGACCCTGGAAAATTTCCACGACCCCATTAAATTCAGGATTCCTATAGTCTCCACGAAGGTCCAGTAAAACCTGGGCCCTTCCGTTTAATTCCCGAATGAATTGACGTGGAACGAAAGGAGTAACAAAGCGCAGATCGATCAAACCGTCCACTCCCAAATTCAACTCACCTTTAAAATTCAGATCTCCTTGAAGAAACAATCCCAGTTCTCCGGCCCGTTCCCGCATCTTCAGGGAAATAAAACTTAATTTTTCTCTTGTAACGGCCAGTTCTATGATGCCTTCATTGAAGAAGTCCTGATCATAGATTTGGAGATTAACTCTATTTAAAGTAATTTTGGCCGAAGCCTCTTCAAGATTTTTCAGACTACCTTCAGAAAAAATCTGACCGGATAGAGTTCCTTGGATATCCTCCAGGGGATAGAAAAAGCCCAGAATTTTTTCAACCTCCGCCTGCTGAAGGGTCATGTGGAAGCTATAATCAAGGGACGGGACCAAGAGAAGATTCAGGGTGGCCACATACTCCCCTTTAAAGGCGTTGACCGTCGATTTGAACTGTTTTTCTTTAAGGGTAAACTCGGCTAAAATATCCGGAACCGGAAGGTTTTTAAATTGTAAATTTTTGAATCTTAAAGAACCTTGAACCTGTGGATTGGCTAAAGGTCCGAATCCTCTTATCTGAATATCCAATTGTCCTTGATAAGGGAAGGCCATTTTGGGTAGTCGGCTTAAATCGAGTAAATTAAGTTCTTTCCCATTTAAATTGGCTTCAAAAGTTCCAGTATTCAGAGCTATCGATCCGTCACCTTTTAGTACACTGGTCCCTTTCTGAGCCTGAAGCGACCAGGTTATAGAGTCGGGGCAGGAATTGGCTTTACGATCAGGACAATGGCCGACCCAATTTCTGCGAAGGGAGAAGGTAGCTCGATCAAAGGCTTGATAAGATGTGACCACCTTTACAATATCCAGTTGAACTTGTTGGTTACCCGGATCTGGATAGCCGGCCTGACCTTTTATCTGTTGAATATAAGTCTCGTAGAGCTTTACTTCTCTCAATAAAAAATCTCCTTGAAAGCCCGGCCGGGATAGCGGCCCTGTAATCCTTCCCCTCAAATACACCAACTCTCCCTGGAGATCCCTTACAAGAGGACAGAAGGGAGAGGGCAGAAAGCAATCTGTGTCCCGACCAAAAATATCCTTCAACACAAGCTGGAGTTCTGGAGAAGAAGCCTGTATTTGGAGGTTCCACTTAGGCTCCCTTGAGGCTCCTGGAACCGGCTTCTTTGATAGACCTTTGACCGATTTTGAGCTCATCGAAGAGGCCCCATTTTGGAAATCAGCACCTCCTTCTATATTCAGTTTGAGGGGCGTGGAGATCACCTGTAAATTTAATCGGGAAGGAATAACAGATAAAGTAGAGGGGACAGGTCTCAGGGGAATTTGCGCGCTTCCTATGAGCTTCCCATCAAAAAGGGTTGCCGAGAGATCCGAAATGTTCAAATATCCCTTCTCTAGCCTAATCTGGGCCGTCAGGTTAGTGAGATGAATACCATAAACATTGGCCTGGGGTAATTTAAGAGAAGCTGTTAAGGAAAGATCTTGAAGATTTTGAGGATTTTTAAGTTCCAGCTCTATGGAAAGCCCCTCGGTATAAATTCTCCGGTAAGAAGCTTGTGGAAATTTTAAGGAGGCGTGGATCGTCAGATCGGATAAAAACCCGGTTACTTTACTTTTAATTTCGGCTTTTCCTAATAAAGGACCAATAGGAAATTCCAGTAATTTATTTAAAATATCTAAAGCGAACTGAGAATGGATATCTAAGTTAACAAAAGCTTCTTTAGACTCCTTTTTCCCTTGCGAATCCTTGGATTTTACTTCACCTTTTAACGAATCAGGATGGATGAGGAGGAGGGATATCAGGACGCTTAAGAAAATAAAAAACCTTCCTGCGAAGGTAGAGTAAAGTTTTTTCATGGACTAGATACTTTTAACACAACCTCAACTTTTTAAGTTATCTTTTTACTATAACTTTAAAGCAAGTTTGAAGGGAGATCAATAGCTTATCGGAAGGGTAAAATATTTGCCCGGACAACCCCAGGAATTTACCGGCAGAAAAACTTTAAAACATTAGAAAAAAATATTTGACAATAGCCCTATTTTAGGATACAAGAGTCAAATTCAAAAATCAGGAATTTTTGGTTATTAACCTATGGGTGGGTAAGGCTATGGTTAAGATAGACAAAACGGATAAGCAACTTATAAAATCTTTAAAAAGTAAAGCCTTAAAATGTATCCGTAAGGCAGACCGGGCCAGGTCTCCTAAGGCAAAATTAGAGAGAGCCGATGAGGCTATCCGATATCTCAGGCAGGCTTTTGAACTGACAGAAGATCCCCTATTGGAGACGTACATAGAGCGCTGTGAAACGTTTAAGCTTAAAGTCCAAATAGATACTCTTCGAGACCAAGCAGATCAATTTCTGGCTCAGGCGGAAGAAGACAAAGAACATTCAGAAATTCTACTTAAAAAGACCCTATCCCGGCTCCAGGCAATCCTGGAGATAGAGCCCGGCAACAATTTGATAAAATCAGAAATCGACCGTATTGAAGAACAGTACCAGGTTAAGTTTTTTCAAGGAACCGAAAAACCCCTTTTAAGCCTCAAAGAAGATTGGAACCTCCGGATCAAATTTAAGTTAAAGGGGTTTCAAGAATTGTTGGAAAATTGGGATGGTTATTACCACTACAATCTTAAAGAAGACCCCCTGGAACCCCATGTTTACACCCTCGACTTTAAACCCAAAGATATTTTGATTTTTCGTGAGATTTATGAAGAACTCAAGACGGAAACCCCTCTTCAAGTTTATCTGGATGATAAGTTAATCGATGAGGAAATCCTTACCGGTTGGCTACAGTGTTATGGAAATTATCTCAGGGTACGGGATGCCCGTTATTGCTATGGGGCTACGCCCTTTAGTTATAACTTTATAGGATGTCATAAGGCCCAGGTACGGGATATGGAAAGTAACTGGGAAAACAGTTGGTTCCGCTGTGGGGAGATGGATTCTACACTGGGCATCTTTTTTGTAGACAAAGAACAACTCTTCCTCAAGATTCAAGCGAACCTGCTCCCTTATACCTTTTGTCCGGCTTTGAATTTAGAAAAGTTACAACTCGGATTTCGGTTGCTTCCCAACAGCATCAATCCTCAAAAAGACAAAAACTGGGATTACGTTTTGCATAAAGGGGAAAAGATCGGGGTTATTCCAAAAGGAAGGGAAATTTTTATAACCCTGAACCGTCATGCCTCCGATACGCCTCAACCTATAGAAACAGGGGCTACTTCCCAACTTAGAAAATGCCTGGCAATCCTCGAAGGTAAAGTGTCCCTGGAGGAAATCGACGGAGATAAGAACTTGAAGATATCTTGCTGCAGGTATTGTGGATATCCTTATGAGCGGGGTTCTACACTTTGTTCCAAGTGTGGTGAAAGCTTCTGGCAGGAAATTTTCGGTACTCAATCCAATGTTTTTCGCACCCTTTTAAAAAAATTTAGTCAAAGTTGGGGAGCAGTCTGGGATACAACTAACGGAAATCTCATAGAAATAAAACAAAAAGCCGGAGAAAGATATCCGGAAAATGGTGTTGTTGCAAAGAGGACCGTACCGGATGAGGAGGTTGAAAGCTTACCGGTCATAGCATCTCTAAAGACTCTAGAAGAACAGAAAGCTCAAGATATTAAAACTTACGGAGATGCAGAAACACCGGATAATCTAAAACTTCAAAAGCCCGAGGAAATAAAAGTTCCCTCACCTGAAACAGAAGATTTAAGCAGCGAGAACACTCCAGAAATGCAGGAAAGTCCGGAGGAAGTAATCACTTCGAGACTTTATCCCGATATGTTTATCTCTTCTGAGGAAGCAACTGAGGTTAACTTTCAGGAAGAGGAAACCCGGGAAACTCCGGATACCCAGGAAGATGGGAAGACATCTGTTTTCCATCTTCACACCGGCATAGCTGAGACTCCTGAGCAGGTCGTAGAATCCGGTGAGATTGACCTTTGCGAAAGTAAAATAGCCGAAACCCGTGAACAGAAGGATGAGGAAACCGTAACTTCAGTGCCATCTGTTAACGGGGAAGGGATTACCCAAGAACTTACCGAGATTGATCTGTATGAAGAGGAGATATCTCAATCCTACGCTCCGGTAGCCGTACCCCTGGAAGCAGCACCTGAAACCCACCTGTCTGGGCAAGAAATATCCGATGAAAAGAAGACCATCCCACAAGATGTTGAGCGTAGAGAAGAGAAGGAACTTTCGCCTGAATCGGTCCCTACCGAAGAAGACTTGAGAGCAGAAGACCATCCCGAAGTGACGGTAACCGGGGAAACCCCGGCCATTCATTCTGATCCATTACCCGAGGAGTCGGTTTCTCCGGTTTCCTCAGAACCTCAGGTGAATCAAGAAAATCAGCCGGAGATAATCCTTAAAGCCCCTTCAATTGAAACCGAGCCTACGGGAACTCAACCGGGAGTTGAAAATTTAGAGACAGAGGCTTCCCTTCGATCCCAAGAGGAGGAAATATCTTTACCGGAAGAACCCTTTGAATTCACCCCTCCAAATCAAAACCCCGACGAAGAAGAGCAGGAGGAAAATCCTTCCACCGTAGAAGAGATTATCCCTAAAATTTTGGAAGAAGAACTAAAGGAAGAGTTGGACCCTTCCGAGCTGGATATGGAATCCCCTGGTTCTGAAAGGAACTTTGCCTCTTCCGTTGATGAGGCTGAATCCAACGGTTCTACAAAGGAAGAACCCTCTGTTTTTATTCCCCATAGACCTTTATCCAAGGGACCTGAAAAGACCGATCTATATCCTGTTGATGATGGTAGCTTTAAGGAAAAGATGAAAAATCTTTTCCTGAAAAACTATTGGGAAAGAAAAAAGCTTGAAAATGCTTTCAGATTGGTAACGCCGGAAATGGGTCTGGAAGATGAAGAGAATGAAAGTATCCCGGCTCATACCTCCTCCCGTCCAAGTTCCAGACAGCAAGCTTCTAACCGGAGAGTTAAAAATCCAAAATCTGAGATATCCTTGGTAAAGCCTCCCTTAGAAACCAATCTGATCAAAAAGATCAAGACTATTACGCCGACTTCCGATCTGAGTAGACGGGGGGTGGTCAGGATTATCTATTCGGCCATCATAGATCGGGATACGTGTCCACTATGCCGATTCTTGCATGGGATGGTATTTCATCCGGATCATTTTGAAACCGAGATCTTTAAACCTCCCCTTCATAAAGGCTGCAAGTGCATGCGAACTTACGTTTTAAGTAGTGAAAAGCCCAGAAACTGGCCGGAAGTTAATTTCGAACCTCCTCCTGATGAATTACTAAAATATCTAGATCCGGCAAAATTAAAGCATTATATTGCCCAAAGGAGTTTGGTTCAATAGCTTGCCCTTTGTCGGTGGTCCTTTGTTCGTTGGGGTCCGGATCTGAAGGATACGACAACGGACAAAGGACCACCGAGAACAGACCGG
>JAUQPW010000172.1 GCA_030550175.1 bacterium | reverse complement strand
AATATGGGTTGGAGATTTATACGCCGGTCGATAGTCAGGGACGGTTTACATCAGACGTTCCGTTCTTTGCCGGGATGAATGTTTTTAAAGCCAATTCAGCCATTATTCAGAAAATGCGGGAAGACGGGTCCTTACTGGCCGAGGAGAAACTGACGCATTCGTATCCCCATTGCTGGCGGTGTAAAAATCCGGTAATCTTCCGTTCTACTCCCCAGTGGTTTATTTCCATGGAAGTAGACGATTTACGCCAGAAATGTCTTGCATGGATCCAGAAGGTAACCTGGATTCCTGCCTGGGGGGAGGAAAGAATCTACAATATGATTGCCCATCGGCCCGACTGGTGTATTTCCCGGCAGCGGGCCTGGGGGGTTCCTATCGTAGCTTTCTATTGCAAGGCCTGTAATTATCTACTTCTGGACAAAAAGATCCTAGACTTTGTCGCAGACAAAGTAGCTATCCATGGAGCGGATATTTACTTTACGGCTCCTGAGGAAGACCTTCTCCCTGAGGGAACATCCTGTCCTCGCTGTGGGGGGAAGGAGTTTGTTAAAGAAACCGATATTCTGGACGTATGGTTCGATTCAGGAGTCAGTCAGGCAGTCGTATTGGCGGTTCGAGAGGATTTGGCCTGGCCGGCGGATATGTATTTGGAGGGGAGTGATCAGCACCGGGGATGGTTTCATAGCTCCCTACTGGCGGCCGTAGGAACCCGGGGAGCCGCTCCTTATAAATCGGTCCTGACCCACGGTTTTGTGGTGGACGGTCAGGGAAGAAAGATGTCCAAATCCCTGGGTAACACCATTGCTCCCCAGGATGTTATTAACAAGTACGGCGCAGAGATCCTCCGTTTATGGGTATCTGCCGAGGATTATCGGGATGATATTCGCATTTCCGATGAAATCTTGAAGCGACTGGCAGACGCTTATTTCCGAATTCGGAATACCTGTCGATACCTGTTGGGGAATTTATACGATTTTAATCCGAACCGGGATACGATTCCCTATGCTCAACTGGAAGAGTTGGATAAGTGGGCACTTCACAGGCTTCAAAAGTTGATCGAGCGGGTTCGAAAAGCCTTTGAAAAATTCGAATTTCATATTTTCTTCCATGCCTTCCATAATTTCTGTGCAGTGGATATGAGTGCCCTCTATCTGGATATCTTGAAAGATCGACTTTATACCTCCAAGGCAAACTCTTCCCAACGTCGGGCAGCTCAAACGGTCCTGTGGGAAGTTTTAACGACCATGGTTAAATTGATGGCCCCCATCCTTTCCTTTACGGCTGAAGAAGTCTGGCAGCATCTTATCAAGATCGATCCCGAACTCGGTCGGAGAGAAGGAGGAAGTGTCCATCTACAAACCCTCCCGGAGGTTAACCCTACCTATGTGGATGAACAACTGGCCACCAATTGGGATAAACTTCTGGAGATCCGGGGTGAAATCTCTAAAGCCCTGGAACAGGCCAGAAAAGAAAAATGGATCGGCCACTCCCTGGATGCAGCCGTGCACCTGTACGTCTCCGAAGAGCTTTATCGGTTCCTTCAGGCTTATGAAAAGCAACTGAGTACCCTCTCCATCGTTTCGGCAACTGTACTTTATGAGCCAACGATCCAACCTCCAGAGGATGTTTTTACCAGTGAATATGTCAAAGGGCTCCGGGTCAAAATCACAAAGGCTGAAGGGGAGAAGTGTGAAAGATGCTGGCAGTACAGTACCTATGTGGGAAAGAACCCCCAACATCCCACCCTTTGTGAGCGGTGCTCGGCGGTTGTATCGGATTTATAAGGTGACAGGCAAGACGCCTGTAATCCCCTGAAGGGATAAGCAGGACGCCTGCACTCCCAAGATGCCCAGATATTTGGTTGCCCTGGTTATCATAGCCCTGGTTGTCGGGCTGGATATTATAACGAAGTTTCTTATCGTCCAAAACCTGGTTTTGTACCAATCTAACATTCCCATTATTCCAAACTTTCTGGATATTGTGTACTATAAAAATACCGGGGCAGCCTTTGGGATTTTAGCTGGTTTTTCTTTTAGCCATTACTTCTTTCTGGCTATTTCGTTTATAGCTCTTGTGATGCTCTTCGTGGCGTTCAAATACGCTTCCAAGGAAGGAAAACTGGTTCAGATTGCCCTGCCTCTTCTCATAGGTGGAACCTTTGGAAATTTAATCGACCGTATACGGTTGGGGGCCGTTATCGATTTTATCCTAGTTCACTGGTATGATAAATTCTACTGGCCTGCCTTTAATGTTGCCGATTCGGCCATCACCGTGGGAGTCGTTCTACTTATTGTAGAAATGCTCAGAAAAAATAAAAGATAGCCGGCAAGATGCCTGCATTTCCAAAAAGAAGGAGTCTTTATGGCAGAAGTAACTTATGTTTCCCATGTAAAGATTGAACGTAAGGTGGGTCCCTTACGGTTAGCCTATTTACCTGCCGAATCGGAACCTGTACGCTTCGGGGTGCACGGCGCAGTGGCCAAACATTACGGCATCAGCCCAGACGTTTCGGAACCCCATGCCACCACACTGGATTATGTTGTTGCCGCAACGGGTGGATGATTGACCGGTACCTTCGGAGGTGCGCTGGAAGCGCGCAAGATTGATGCAAGTAATGGACGTTTAACAGCCGAAGTCAGAGGTGAGATCGAAACCGAGAATAAAGTACTGGTGATCAAACGTATTCATGTGATTTATCACCTTAAAGCACCGGCCAGTGCCCGGGAAACCATCGAGCGGGTACATGAATTTCATAAGGATTACTGTCCGGTTTACCGATCCCTATACAAAGCCATTACCATCACCACCGAGTATCGATTAGAGGAGCTGGCTTAAAATTTTTACCCCTTGGGTTAAACTCAAAGGATTAAGATCTCCCTCGGAGACCATGAAAATAGGTGATAGGGGTCGGTTTCCTCGGCAAGTTATAGATCGAGCAGTTAGGGCTTTCCAGGCAAGGTACCCCTCTTTCGCAATAAAAATAAACCAAAATCAAGGCGAATTTTGGAAATACAGGGCATATAAAAATACCCTAAAGGAAATTTCCTCGAGTGAATAGCAGCCTAACGACTCGCTGCGGCCGACTGCTCCCTCACTGTGCTCGATTGCAGTGGTTGAGCTTAGTAGCGTTAGGCTTCCGCGCGAGGTAGATGCTTTGAGCGGTTGCCTTCTTTCAAAAAAGGGGTGCCAATGAAACGGCTTTTATCAAAATTGGCAGTGGTGGGTAGCGTTGTGACGGTTGTGGCGATTTCCTTTAGCTTCTCGGCTCAGGGTGCTGAGAAAAAGAAAATTATGATGAAGACCACATCGAGTCAGATCCTCTATCGGACCGTTATGCACCCAACTGATGTTCCAAACCATGAACTAAGCCAATGGATAATAAGGCAGACTCGTACTCATTCAGACTTGGATTGGAACATGGAAGCGATGATATATCCTCACTGGGATAACGTTGCAGGGAGTGGAACTCATAGGGGATATGCTATTTATCATCACCAAAATGGAGAGGAAGGTTATGTTAAATTCGAAGGAACCTGTAAGCTGTTCAATTAAGTACGCCTCGACCCCGAAGTTCATACACTCGTGTAGCCCAATGACGCTGACTTTGACCCGACCACGCTTTATAACTGGCCTCTCAGGGAGGGAGAAGAGTTAGCAAAGAGAGCGGTCCATTGGCAGGGTGCTACTAAAACTATTGATTAAGCTAAACGGAGTCGCAAGAGTGGGCAACTGTTTCGGTTTTTTAGCGTGCAGGGCGCCAATGGGGCCCAGGTCCTTTTTCAACACCTCGCGGTAAAGGAACAGGAGGGCGCTGAGGGTTTGATTTTGTGTGGATGCGGCGACGTTTTCCTTCACCGCTAGATGGGTGAGGAAGGCTTTGACTTCGGCGCTACCCATTCAGTGGGGTGACGTTTGTTAGGGAACAGGATATAGCGTCGGATCCAGTTCACGTAGGTGTTTTCGGTGCAGATGAAGTAGTGTTTGAGTCGCAGGGCATCATGCACCTGATCGAGGAACTTTTTAGGTTTTGGTTCCATGGGGTTTCCTCCGGTCTTGACAGGTTGTGGTTTTTGTGCTTTACTGTTTAACAAGTAAGGCCAGTATGGCCATACGGCAAGAGAATACCCTTAAAATTATTTACAAGAAGGTTTCCACAAATGCAACCCCGGGGACGTCTTATATGGAATCCGTATAAGACGCCTCAGGGGGGACAAAGACGGATTCCGTATAATCAATAGTTAGCCAGCGCAAGGCAGCGTAATGCGGGGCGAGAACTCAGAAAGGTGAACAAAATGCTCCAAGTCAATTTAGAAGAAGCGA
>JAUQPW010000075.1 GCA_030550175.1 bacterium | reverse complement strand
CCCTTTTTCGGGTGGTTGGGGGGTGGGGGGGGGGGGGGGGTGTTGGTTTTTGCATGTTTATAATTCCCCCCCACCCAAAAACCCTCCCCACCCCCACCCCCCCACACCCCCATACCTCCCTACCTTTTTCCTACCTCCTTCTCTTAATGGCCTTAATCCGCTCCGCCGCCTGGCTTCCCCGTTTATCCTTGTAGTCATTGACCATCTGCTGATAAAGGGCCAGAGCTTCATCCCATCTTTCCAACGTTTCGTAAATTTCTCCCATTTTAAACTTGGCCGCCACGATCCACTGATCCGAAGCAGGATGCAGAAGGGTTACTTTGTGATATTCGGTCAGGGCCTGGTTAAGATCCCCCATTTGCTGAAAGGTATCTCCTATCCAGTATTGAGCCTCTGCTTTGAGTTCTTCGTCTTGAGCATGTTGGGTGACCTGTTTGAAAGCCTTTAGAGCCAGATCGAAATCGTGGGTTTTCTGGAAGAAAAGGCCGATGCTAATCCGATAGGGATCTACAGAAGGTTCGTCGGGATAATTGTTAATGACCGCCTTATAACTCTCAATGGCCCGATCCATATCCTTGAGATTCTTGTAACACTCCCCGATTTTAAACTGAGCTTCTGCAGCCACCGGACTATTTCCAAAAAGGGCTATAACCTTTTGATACTCGGCCAGGGCTTCGGCGTACTTTTTTTGATTGAACAGAAGGTTACCGATCTCATATTGAGCATGGGAAGCCTGTTCGAAGCCTGGAAATCTGGAAATAATTTCTCGATAAATTCCTAAAGCTTCTTCATATTTTCCCTGTAAACGTAAGGATTCCGCCATCTGATAAGTGGCTTCTTTAACCAAAGAATGATCCGGGAATTCCGAAATGAACTCAGAAAAGACTTTTTGGGCTCTACGATAGTCTTTCTGTTTTTGAGCTTCTTGAGCCTGACGAAATTTAACTTCGGCCAGAAGTTGAGTTCTCGGGTCTTTAGCCAGAAGATCACCTAAAGTTTTTAATCCCTGCTCATAATTACCCGTCTTGTAATAACTCTGGCGGATTTTATATCGGGCCTCTGGAACATAGACACTGTTGGGAAACTTCCTTATCAGTTCTTCGTAGGTAGCTCGGGTTTCCTCAAACTGATTAGATTGAAAGTAGGCTTCTCCCAGTTGCCATAAAGACTCTACATAAAGATCCGAGTCGGGAAATTGGGTCAGAAAAGCCTTAAATTCTTGACTCGCCAGCAAGGGATCTCCTCGCTTCAGGTAAACTAACCCTTTCCAGTAGTGGGCTTTTTCAGCCAGGGGACTGTAGGGGTATCGATCTATGAGATTTTGAAAATTTTGGGCAGCCAGGTTGTAATCCTTTAATTTATAAGCTCCCCAGCCTATTTGAAAAAGAGCCTGGGGGACCTGTTCATCGTTCGAAGGGTTCTCTACGATTTTTTGAAAGGCTTCGATTCCGGCAGAATAATCTTCCAGGGCAAAAAAAGCTTTTCCGAGCTGGTACTGGGCCTGGATCGCGAGCTCACTGTTGGGATAAAGCTTCTCCATTTTCTGGAAGAGTTCTATCGCTTTTGAAAACGCCCCCCTTTCCATATAACTATTTCCGGCTTGAAAGAGCGCATTATCGGCCAGAGAACTTTTTGGAAAATCGGTAGCCATCTTGAGGAAAGTGTCAATAGCCTCTTCGTAACGTTGAAGAGCCTGTTGGGTAAGTCCTATCTGATAATAGACCTGATCCAGGAAGTAATTATTGGAAGGAAGCCTATCCCGAGTTGAAGATTGGACGATTTTCTGATACTCACTTAAAGCCTGTAGATATTTTTTTTGCCGATAAAGTGCATTTCCCAGTTTATATCGGGCCTCAGCAAGCAGGGGATCTTTAGGCGCCTTTGAAATGAATTGGGTATAGGCAGTTTCTGCTTCCGAGTACTTTCCCTGTTGAAAGAAGCTCTCTCCTATCTGGAATTGGGCCGGACGACTATGGTAACCGTTTGGATACTTCTCGATAAGCTGCGTCAGGGTTTCTATTGCTTTATCCGGCTCGTTCAGCTTGAGATAGGTCTGCCCTGTAAGATAAAGGACCTCTTCGACTAAAGGGCTGTTGAAATAGTTTTTTAAAAGCTCGGAAAATGCGTTCAAGGCTCCCTGAAATTCACCGGCTAAAAGAAGCTCCTTGCCTTCCCGATAGAGTTCTTGAGCTTGAGAAGGAATCGGATTACGTTTTTCTTCCACTAATTCGGCTAACTGAATAGCCCGCTGAAAATCTCCTTTTCGATAGTAAACCCAAACCATACGATAGGTGACTTCTAAACTTAGAGGATTTATGGGATATCGATCTAAAAACTGTTGATAAACCTGAAGGGCCTGATCATATCTGTTGGTAAGATAATAAATATCTCCTTGATTAATCCAGGCCTCCAGAGAATGGGGATTTTCGGGATAATTATCCAGAAGCTGGTTGAAATTTTTGAGACTTCGATCGAACTCTCCCAGTTTCAAGTTGCACATTCCAATCCAGTAAAGGATATCTCCTCCGAAGGGTTCTTTTTTCAGAGAGTTGTAGAGCTTTTGAAAAATTTCTCGGGCCTTGAGAAAATCTCCCTTTTGGAAATAAGCCATTCCCTGTTGAAAGGCAGGTTCGTTTTCTATAGAGGATCGCAAAGGAGATATGGAAAGACTTTCTGATTGGGCCCAAATGGGTGAAGTACAAAGGATAGAAAAAAAGTACAGAAGTCCGATTTGCAAAATACAATATACGCTTTTCATAGAGTTATACTGCTCCGGATAATACGAGATTTTTTAACCTAAAAACTTAAGTTAGTTTATAGCATTAAGTAACATAGGCCGATTTATGTGTCAATAATTTATGTAGGAGGCATTTAAGAAGCTTTTGTCTGAGGTTTTTGTTGACAAAGAGAATGATAATTCTTATTCTAATATCTATTCTTTTAGCTGGCATCTATTCCCGGTGAAAATATTACCTGAAGAGCAGGGGGCGATCTTAATGGAATTGCTTTCCAACTAAAGTTGACGTCTTTCTCAATTTGAGAAGAACCAGGTAGTCTTATCTTAATTCAGTTTCCGGAGGAGCCAGAGATAAGGGAGATGAGGCCGTGACCAGAACTCAAGTAATTTTTTTATCCATGGTAATATTTGTTGGAGTTCTTGCTACGGGTATAACCCTCCTGAGTTTTATCGGGCCCTATCAAATCTTAGAAGTCAGTTTAATAGCCGTCATCAGCCTTCTGATCTCATCTTTTACTTATCTGCTTCTCCGGCAATCGGAATGGTTTCATCGAAAAATTGAGGTTCACACCCAGGAATTATCTAAGACTCGAGAAGAGTTAGAAACCCGCGTGGAGGAACGTACTGTGGAGCTGGAAAATACCAACCAGCAGTTATTATCCGAACTGGCAGAACGCAGGCAGATGGAGGAGAAATTGCGCCAGCAGAATGAGTATTTGGCCGCCCTCCATGAAACCACCCTGGGACTGATCAACCGATTAGAACTGACAGACCTGCTCGAAGCGATTATTACCCGTGCCGGAGTCCTGATGGGTACCTCCCATGGATCGATTTATCTGGTCGAGCCAGGGGAAACGCACATGGTCCGGAAAGTGGGGATAGGGATTTGTAGTGACCTGGTAGGTCATAGCTTAAAACCAGGGGAAGGTCTATCCGGAAAAGTTTGGCAAACCGGTCAACCGATGGTGGTAGAGAATTACCCTGACTGGCCGGACCGTTTATACGGACCTGGATACGATAGTTTTCGGACTGTCGTGGGGTTACCCCTCAAATCGGGGTCGAAAGTAATAGGGGTTATTGGTCTAAATTGGCTGGAGGAGGGTCGTACTTTTAAAGAGGAGGAGATTACCCTGTTGAATCGATTCGCCCAGCTTGCTTCTCTAGCTCTGGATAACGCACGGCTTTATACTTCGGCTCAACAGGAACTGGCTGCACGCAGGCAAGCCGAGGAGGCTTTGCGTAAAAGTGAAACCATCACCCGGGCCTTATTAAATGCCATGCCGGATATGATGTTTCGCGTAAGCCGGAATGGTACCTGCCTGGATGTCAAGCCCGCCAAAGATTTCGATCTACTACTTCCCCCGGACCAAATACCCGGTAAAAAACTCCCTCAGGTATTACCAACCGAAGTGGCTCAACAGGCTCTATACACCATTGAACAGGCTCTACAAACCGGTGAAACTCAAATCTTTGAATATCAATTTTCAAAGAAAGATCGGGTGCAGGATCTTGAAGCACGGGTGGTAGCCATAGGAAAAGAGGATGTGCTGATTATTCTGCGGGATATTACCGATCGAAAGCGCTTAGAGCGGGAATTAGTCGCGGCCCGTGAGGCCGCTCTTCAAGCTGCACAGGCCAAATCCGAATTTCTCGCCAGCATGAGCCATGAGATTCGAACTCCCATGAATGGGGTCATTGGTATCACAGGCCTCTTGATGAAAACCCCTCTGACTCCAGAACAGCGAGAATACGTGGAAACCATTCGGATTAGCGGTGAGATGCTGTTAAGTGTGATCAATGATATTCTCGATTTATCCAAGATTGAATCGGGTAAATTAGAACTGGAAGACCAACCCTTTGAGTTAAGAACCTGTATCGAAGATATCTTCGATTTGTTTACTTCCAGGGCCTTGGAAAAGAAAATAGAACTGCTCTATTTTGTGGATCCCCAGGTACCTCCGACCATTATGGGAGACATCACCCGTTTGAAACAGATCCTGGTCAACCTCATCGGTAATGCCATAAAGTTTACGGATAAAGGGGAAGTGTATGTAGAAGTCAGAAGTCAGGAACTGAAAGTCAAAACGGATTCCGGCTCCGGGCCGCCACTGTCCGATTCCTCTGCTCCACCCCTAGAACTTCTGTTTTCGATTAAAGATACAGGCGTTGGAATTCCTGCCGACAAGATGGATCGCTTATTCAAGTCCTTCTCTCAGGTAGATACCTCCACAACCCGTAAATATGGAGGAACCGGTTTAGGGCTTGCGATTTGCTCAAAATTGGTTCAGCTCATGGGTGGGAAAATGGGGGTGGAGAGTATCGAAGGGAAAGGATCTACGTTCTTTTTTACCGTCAAAACCGTTGCCGTCCCATCCACTCCAAAAGCCTATTTAAAGAGTAATATCCCTGAATTATATCACAAGCGGGTTCTTATTGTTGATGATAATCCCCGGCATCTCCTTATTTTAGCTTCCCAGTGCCGATATTGGGGTATGCTACCCCGAACTACCCCATCGGTTCGAGAGGCTCTGAACTGGATTGTAAAAGAGAAAAATCTCTTCGATCTGGTCATGATAGACAGGCAGATGCCGGAAATGGATGGAATTGAATTGGGCCGTGAAGTTCGTAAAGCCTGCCCTACAAAGTCCCTTCCTCTGGTCTTACTCAGTGCAAATAGACAGGATGATCAGATCTTTAAAGAAATATTCTCCGCATATATTCTAAAACCCATCAAACCCTCCCGGCTCTTCGATGTTTTAATAACCTTATTTTCCCGTAAAGAGAAGGCTCCCCTGGACTTGGAAGTCAAACCCAGAATGGATCGAAAGTTGGCAGAACGGTTACCTTTAAAAATATTGGTAGCGGAAGATAACGTTATCAATCGAAAACTGGTTCTCTGGATTCTTGAACAGATGGGCTATAAGGTCGATGTTGCCAATCATGGCCTGGAGGTGTTAAGCGCCCTCAAGAAACAACCTTACGATCTCATTTTTATGGATATACAAATGCCGGAAATGGATGGACTGGAAACGACCCGTCGGATCCTCCAGGATTGGCCTGCGGATAAACGACCTGTCATCATTGCTATGACCGCCAATGTTATGAAAGGAGATCAGGAAAGGTGCCTGGAGGCAGGAATGGATGATTATCTGGCTAAACCTGTCACAAGCGAGGAAATCCAAAGGACTCTGGAACGATGGGGACAGATCTGTAGGGCCCGGAAAAGAGGACAGAATCCAAAATTACCTTCCGAGATTCAGATTAATTCCCCTCAAATAGCTGAATTAAAGGCTATCGATAAACATCTTTTGTCCGAGATGGTCGATTTATTTTTAGAACAAACTCCTCAATTGATCGAGGAACTCAGGAAATTCGTCCAGCAGAAAGATACGGCAAATATTATCAAAATTGCCCATAAACTCAAAGGATCCAGTTTAAACTTAGGCATCCTTTCCCTGGCCAGTCTGTGTAAAAAGATAGAGATAAAAAGTCAGAGCAAAGATTTATCTGAAATAAATTCCCTCATCAGACAATTGGAAGAGGATTATGAGCAGGTCCGTCTAAAATTAAAGGATCTTCAACTTGGATACCTGTAGAGGATTCTTTGTTTTTAAGGTGGGTCTGAATAAAGGATAGACAAATTTAAAGATCCAGATGAAAATCTATCCTCTTGGGAAGTAGATTTCTTATAAGAAGGGTTTCTTAAACTTATTCAGTTGAAGAGCTGGGGACTGGAGACTGGAAGTCGATCCTAAATCCCGAGTCTCAAGCTTCGAGATTGTAGAATGGACAAAAAGAGCCTTATTGATGAACTGGCGCAAATTGTAGGGGTAGAAAATGTCTTTCATGAGCCGGAAGACCTGATTACCTATCAGTATGACGCTTATCTAAGCAGGGCCATGCCGGATTTTGTCGTTTTTCCTACCACCACCGAACAGGTTTCTAAGATTTTAAAGGTTGCCAGTCGAGAAAAAGTGCCCTTTGTAGCCCGTGGGGCGGGTACGGGGATCAGCGGAGGTGCGATTCCTGTTAAAGGAGGCATAGTAGTTGCCCTCTCCCGCATGAATAAAATTTTAGAGATAGATTTCGAGAGCCGAAGGGCCCGGGTTCAACCGGGGGTGATTAATTTAGATCTGAGCCATGCGATGAAAGATAAAGGATTTCACTATATCCCCGATCCTGCCAGCCAGCAATCCTGTACCATAGGTGGGAATGTTGCCGAAAATGCAGGAGGTCCCCACTGCCTGGCTTATGGGGTCACTACCAACCATGTTTTAGGTCTGACGGTGGTTTTGCCCAACGGGGAGATCATTCATACCGGAGGGAAAGCCCTGGATTATCCGGGGTATGATTTAACGGGTTTGTTGGTAGGCTCCGAGGGAACTTTAGGAATTGTTACGGAAATCATTGTTCGGATCGAACATCGACCGGAAGCTGTTAAAACCCTTTTGGCAAGTTTTTCAAGCATGTTAGACGCCGCCAAGACCGTTTCCGCCATCATCGCCAGCGGAACCATTCCGGCTGCATTGGAAATGATGGATAAACCTGCCATTGAAGCGGTAGAAGCCTTTGCCCACGCCGGTTATCCTGTAGAGGCCGCAGCCGTTTTGTTGATAGAGCTGGAAGGTCTTAAGGATGGCATGGATCGATTGGCCAAGAAGATTGTAGAAATTTGTCAAAGCCACAAAGCCATTGAGGTCAAGGTGGCGCAGAATGAGCAGGAACGCATGCAACTCTGGAAGGGTCGTAAATGTGCTGCCGGAGCCATCGGGCGGATCTGTAATAAGTATTATCTCCACGATTGTGTCGTACCTCGTAATAAACTGGTGGCCGTACTCTCTGAAATTTATCAAATTGCCGAAAAATACCAGGTACAGGTGGCCAACGTCTTCCACGCAGGAGACGGGAATTTACATCCCCTGGTTCCTATGGATATGAGCGATCGGGATCAGGTAGAAAGAGCACTTCGTGCCGGGGATGAAATTCTAAAATGTTGTATCCAGGCCGGAGGCACCCTGAGCGGAGAACATGGAATCGGATTGGAGAAAAATGAGCTCATGCCGTTGATCTTCAATGAAGCAGATCTCACTGCTATGAAGAAAGTCAAAGCCGTATTTAATCCCGAAGATCTCTGTAATCCCGGAAAAATCTTCCCAACCCCCGGCCGATGCTTAGAAGTAACGCAACGACCCCGGTAGAGGAGAACTCAATTCAAGGGTGTTGACCTGAGGTTTTAAACAGCCCCACAGGAGTGTACTGCCAAGAAACATCCCGCCGAGAGGAGGTTTCTTGTCGAAAGAAGGATCTTGAAAAGATCTTCGTCCAGGAGATAGAAACCCCAAATTTCCAGGTTCCATGAGGAATGGCCTGTTGAAATAGATCACTTCCACTGGAGCCGGATAAGGAGGATTTTTATTCTTCATCCCATGATTTTTAAACAAGTTGCGGAAATCGTAGGAGAATCCAATTGTCTAACGGAAGCCCTGCAATCCTATGCGGTAGATGGAATAGTCCCTAAATTGGTCGTCTTTCCGGAAAATGTAGAACAGGTCTCGGCTTTAATGAAGCTGGCGGATCAGGAAAGGCTGGCGGTGGTTCCCCGTGGAAGCGGAACCAAAATGAGCCTTGGAAATATTCCCAGACAAGTCGATGTGGTTCTGGTTCTGAAGAAGCTAAACAAGATCCTGGAATATGAACCCGATGACCTTACGGCAACTGTAGAAGCCGGGATACTTTTAACCGATTTGCAGAGATGCTTAAAAGAAAAAAATCAATTTTTTCCCCTGGATCCTCCGTTTTCTTCTGAAGCTACCTTAGGAGGGATTGTAGCCACGAATTCCAATGGGCCCGGCCGGCTTTTCCATGGTTCAGTACGGGACCTGGTGGTTGGGATTCGGGTTGTTCATCCAGGGGGTGTCATCACCCGAGCCGGTGGAAAAGTCGTCAAAAATGTCTCCGGTTATGATATGAATAAACTTTATACGGGGTCTTTAGGGACTTTAGGGATTATTACCGAGCTGAGTCTTAAACTCAGACCTCTTCCCGAGGTGAGTAAAACCCTTCTCCTCCGATTTTCTTCTTTATCTGAAGCAGCCCGGCTGGTTCTTCAAATCTCAACCTCTGAGCTGTTAGCCACTTCATTGGAAATTCTGGACTCCGGCGCCTGGGAAATAATGAGTCGTGCCGACCCTTCGATCAATCCGGGACAGGGTGTTGCGGCCCCAGGGGTCACGTTTGCTGCCAGGTTAGAAGGATTATCTGAGAACGTAGAACGGCAGATTATTCAAATCCGGGAGTGGGGACAACAAAGGGGAACTACAGGAGCCGAAGTACTGGTTGGCGATCTCCACGATAAATTCTGGGAGAAGATTCAAAATCATCCCCAAACCTTTTCGGTGGACGCTTCCAATACTATTCGTTGCAAAGCAAGCCTTCCGGCCTCAAAGGTGGAAGATTTCTTTCAAACAGTAAAGAAAATAGGACATAGCCAAAACCTGGACCCGGTAATGTTCTCCCATGCCGGTAGCGGAATTGTTTATATTTATTTTGGGTTGGAAGCTGTTCCCACCGGAGTAGATAGAATGTCTATTTTCTCGTATATTATTAGAGAAATACGTAACCTGTCCCTTCAATTCGAGGGAAGTCTGGTGATTGAAGCGGCTCCCACCGAACTTAAAAAGAAGGTGGACGTCTGGGGCCCTGTCGGAGATAGTTTAAAGATCATGAAATTGTTAAAAGAACAGTTTGATCCTCATGGGATTTTAAATCCGGGGAGATTTATAGAAGGGATATAAGTTGCGGAATTATCACTATAAATGAGCGATGAGATTTAGGGATCGATTATAATCTGCATCTGCCATTCAAAAGAAATCATGCCTATAGAAGATCTTTTAAAAAATGTAGGAGTTGACTTCCAGGAAGATTCCGTTCATGAAGAGATCATGAAATGTGTAGGATGCGGCCTCTGTCTTCCTTATTGCCCAACCTATCGGGAGGTTGGGACCGAAATGGCTTCACCAAGAGGTCGTATCGCTTTAGCCAAAGAGTATTTTGATGGAAAACTGAAAATCACCCCTCGGTTTGCAGAACACCTTTATCTTTGTCTGGAATGTTTGGCCTGTGAGACAGCCTGTCCTTCCGGCGTCAAGTTCCATCGGATCATGGAGCCTGCCCGGGAAGCCATCAAAAAAAATTTAGAGCGACCCCTCTGGGACCGAATGGTTCGAGATATGGTCTTTAAACATATTTTTCCTTACCCTAAAAGGCTTCAATTACTCGCCGGGTTTTTGAGGTTATATCAGGTTTCGGGTCTTCAGTGGCTTGTCCGTAAAACCGGATTGCTCCGTTCTATCTCAGAATCTCTGGAAGAAACAGAGCAGATGTTACCTCCCATTCAACCTAAAGCCCTACGGGATGCTTTAAAAGAGGTCACCCCCCCTCTGGGAGGTAGAAAACAATACCGAGTTGGATTTTTATCCGGATGTGTGATGAATCTGGTGTTTACTCCCATTAATCTGGCGACAGTTCGTGTACTCGCCAGAAATGGTTGTGAGGTTATCACACCCCGCTTCCAGAAATGCTGCGGAGCCCTTCACCTGCACAACGGTGAAACCGACATAGCCAGACAGATGGCTCGATATAATATCGATATCTTTGAAAAGCTTCAGTTAGACGCCCTTCTTGTAAACTCGGCAGGATGCGGGTCGGCTCTAAAGGAATACGGTGAGCTTTTAAAGGACGATTCCCGGTATGCCCAAAAAGCCTCTGCCTTCAGTCAAAAGGTAAAAGATATTTCGGAATTTTTGGTTGAAATAGGCTTCGTAAAACCTCAGGGGGCGATCTATCGAAAAGTTGCCTATGATGACCCCTGTCACTTAATCCACGGCCAGGGGATTAAATTCCAGCCCCGTGAGATTCTGAAATCTATTCCAGGTCTTGAATTGGTAGAACTTAAGGAATCTGATTGGTGTTGTGGAAGTGCCGGTATCTATAATATTACCCATCCGGAGCTTTCCATGAGATTACTGGATCGAAAGATGGCCCATGTAAAAGCTACCGGTGCCGACCTTCTGGCAACGGCTAATCCAGGCTGTATCCTGCAGTTACGTTGGGGAGCTAAACGGGCCGGACTAAAGATGGATGTAGTCCATGTGGTGGAACTTCTGGATCAGGCTTATTCCAAAGAATTGGAATAATTTTCAGGAAATAATGAAGGTAGGGATTCCCATTGGCCTTATTAATCTCTACTGATAACGAATAAATGGGCTCCATCCTCTTGCTTTCCGATATACTTGAGAATATAGATCCCTCCCACTTTATACTCCCTGCGTTCATAACCGATTCTCAATCCAGGAGCTACAGCTCCTGGAGGACCCTCGACATTTTGGGCTGCCAGGGATCTTCCGACCCAGTAATCCACTCCCCAGGCTATCAAGTTTAAGATGAGCAGGATGGCCAAAAAAATATCCTTATATCTTTTGATAAATTGAATGATTTGCATACCAGGGCCCATAGTTTAGGTTTTTCTCAAATATAGTGGGTTTTTCTAACCTAACCTCCTTGCCATGTCGGGAAGGGGAAACTCGGGGATTGTTCAGATCTCTACTCTCCCCTTCCCGGAGAAAGCAGGTTAGAAAAAACCTGTCTCAGAAAGCTCTCGTTTCCTCTCTCCCCCATTCTTCCCGACGACAGGGGTTAGAGAGGGAAGACCGGGGTGGGGCGATTCCTATCCTTTATACTTTCTTTGCGGTTGGATTGAGAAGCTTACTCTTCCTGGGCACCTCCTACCTTTCTTAACTTCCCCTAAGGGCCAGGATAAGGTTCATGGATTTAAAATTGGAATTAACCGAGCTCCGGCGGGGCGCCCTGCACGGCGCCCCCGGAAGTATCCAAGGACCTACCATGACCCTTTAGTCAAGTCAGGATTAGCTCTTTAGATGAAAACAGACCAGTTTGAGCTCGGTCATTTCTTCGACGGCGTATCTGGGTCCTTCTTTACCGAATCCACTCTCTTTAAGGCCTCCATAGGGCATCAAGTCGGCACGCCACTGGGGTCCCCAGTTGATCATCAAATTACCGGACTGAACCTCCCGGGCAAACTTCATAGCCCACTCTAGATTTTCGGTGAAAATTCCTGCCGATAAGCCGTAGATAGAATCGTTGGCCATTGCAATCGCTTCGTCAATATCCTCGAACTTATTGACCACAACGGCCGGTCCAAAAATCTCGTCACTATAGACTTTCATATCCGGCTTCGCATCGGCTATCACAGTGGGTGCATAGATGGCACCACTCCGTTTTCCACCGGTGATGAGACGAGCCCCTCCTTCGATAGCTTCATTGATCCATTTCTCAACCCGGATGGCATCTTGCTCCCGGACCATAGGGCCGACCTTCGTAGTTTCCTTTAATTGATCTCCGGTGGTTAGGGCCTCAACTTGAGGCTTGAGGACCTCTAGAAAATCTCCATAGACCTTCTTGCTGGTTAGAACCCGTTGCGTCGAAATACAGACCTGTCCGGCATTGGAATAACCGGTGGCTACCACGGCTGCTGCAACTTTTTCCAGATCTGCGTCGGGCATGATGATGACCGGAGAGTTACTGCCTAGTTCCATGGTTACCTTCTTAATCCCGGCCACGTGACAGATCCGTTCCCCTACGTCACGGCTTCCGGTAAAAGTGATTTTACGAACCCTGCGATCTGCACAGAGGGTATCCCCGATTTCTCCTCCGGGTCCGGTGAGACAGGCAATTCCTTCTTCGGGAATTCCGGCTTCCAGCAAGAGTTCTGTCAGTTTGAGGGCCGATAACGGGGTATCGGTAGCCGGTTTGATAACCACAGCATTACCCGCAGCCAACGCCGGACCCACTTTATGGCAAACCAGATTTAAGGGAAAGTTAAAAGGCGTAATGGCGGCTACCACTCCACAGGGAACCCGAAGTGTGAAAGCCAGTTTTCCGGCCCCACCTGGGGCTCCATCTATCGGGACCGTCTCTCCGTGGATCCGCTTGGCTTCCTCGGCCGAAAGTGTTAGCGTCTGGACTGCTCGACTCACCTCAAAACGGGCTTCACCGATAATCTTTCCCTCCTCTTTACTGATTATCTGGGCAAACTCTTCCGCTCTGGCTTCAAGTATATCGGCAGCCTTACGAAGGATACGATAGCGATCATATCCGGGCATGCGGGCCATCACCTTAGCCCCTTGAACTGCCGTCTGAAGAGCTTTGTCTACATCTGTACGATCCCCTTTGGGGACCATATCTATCAAGGAATTATCATAGGGATTGCGCACCTCAATCTTTTCGGATTTATCGACCCATTTGCCTCCTATAAACATTTTCATAGATACTCACCTCCATCAAAATAAACAAAGTTATGAATCAGGTTGATAATTCAATTAATAGGTGATAACGGTCCGTTGTCAATCGTTAATTACTAAATATTCACGGTTAAAGAACCACCTCTTCCCCCTACGCCTTTCTGGAAAGGGTTTTTGAACCTAATCTCGCCGACTCCCCTACGCGCCAGGATAAGAATATTAGCCCCGATGGGGCACCCTGTTGATAGCCCCCGGCGTAAGCCAGGGGAAACAGGATTCTATCCTCCTCTAAGCCCCATTGGCCTGGAGATGTGTCGGTTCCCCTCTCCCGTGCTGTGGGAGAGGGGCCAGGGGTGAGGGGAAGAAGAACCTGTTATTCGCATAAGAATAAGAACTATCAACAGGTCGCCCCACCGTGGCTAATATTCTTATCCTGGCATTTATACCCCTCACTCCCCCCTCTCCTGAAGCTTCAGGAGAGGGGGAATGAAGGGATGAGGTAGCGAAACGTCCACGCTCCCGGGTAAACAGGATCAAGCTTTTCTACCTTATCCTAATCCTAGAGGTTCCGGATGAGCCGGTATTGCGTTTTATCTTCAACTCCCGCCGTCTTAAACCCACGAATTCGTTCGGCGCATTTGTTGCAGTTACCACAGTGGATCCACTCACCCGGGGGAACCAGTTGGGGATTATTGCAGGTTAACGTCAGTTCCAAAGGCAATCCCAACTCCGCTCCTATTTGAATGACCTGGGTTTTTGAAAGTTCACGGAAGGGAGTAAGAATTTCTATCTTTTTTCTTAATCCCATGCTGAACCACATGGATCCCAGCTTAAAAAACTCCGGAGTTGCGTCTGGGAAAGGGTTTCCTGCCAGTGAGCCCACGGCAATCGTTTGAATCCCTTCCAGGGCACAATAAATGGCCGTCTTGGAAAGTAAGACAATATTTCGACCTGTAATCTCAACGGCTGCATCGGGTGCATGATAGCCCGGAACGTTTTGTCCACTCAGGCTCCAATCATTGGGGTTATAAACATCCGTCATGGGTAAAGAAAGTACTTTGGGGCCCCGAACCCGATAACTATCCTCAGGGAACTGTCCCTGGATTACCTTTAAGATCTTTCTTAGCGCGATAAGCTCTGCTTCTTCCCAGGGGTGACCCGCTTTAACAAAAACAAAGTAAACCTCGTTCCCTTCTTTGGCAAGTTTGAAACCCAAAACCGTACTATCGATCCCGCCACTGGATAGAACTGCAATCTTCATTTCTTATCGATTATCCGTTGCCCGATGTCCTGAGCGGTAAGGGCAGGCCTGAGATCTGAACCCGGGATGGCCAACGGGCAGTGGACAGGCTAGTTCTCTTCATTATAAGCAGCCAGGGAACCAGGGGTTTCCCAGACCCGAACTTCAAACACTGGAAGCCCATGGGTCTTTGCATGGATAAAAATTTCTCGGGCAATAACCTCTGCAGTCGGGTTATCCTCGAAGAGATACACCGGCTCTCCTCGACTTTTAAATACTTCTACCAGAGGGTCTTTTTTGTTTAACAACATTTTATGATCCAGAGCTTCGTGGATCCAGGTTTTCATTATTTTCTCAATGTCATCAAAATCATAGACCATTCCCAGGGAATCCAGTTTATTGGAGCGCAATTCTATCTCGACAAGTCCGTTGTGTCCGTGTACCTGTGCGCATTTACCCTGATAGTTGAGAAGTCGGTGACCGTAAATAAAGTGAATTTGTTGAACTACTCTATACATAATCCTGTGGAAGATAAGGGATAAAACGTATCGTTCCTCCTTTCTACTTCATCCCTTTGACTAAAACGTTCGAACCCCCGCACCGGCATCTATGAGAATTGTACTCCCGGTCTTTCCTTTAGACTTAACCAGATGGACTACTTCTTCGGCGATTTCTTCGGGAGTCACTTCGTGTTTTAATGGAAGTTTCTCCCGAATCTGCTGGATTTCTTCAGGAGAAAAATCCTCGGGAGCTATAACCAGTGCAGGCGCAACGGCGTTGACTAAAACCTCGGGTGCGAGCTCTTCGGCAAGAACCTGGGTGATACCGTAGAGTCCATATTTGGTTATCAAATAGGGTCCGTAGTCTTTATAAGCCGTCCCCTTAATGGTACATCGATCCGTAATGTTAATGATCCGACCCCATCCCCTCTGTTTCATGTCCATTCCTATCTTCCCGGCCAGATAGAAAGGAGCCTTCATATGGATTGAAGCCAGTTGATCAAAAGTCCCTTCATAGAACTCACGATTCAAGAAAAGCCTTTCAAAGGGCGTTTTAGGGAACTCGGAAGCGTTATTAACCAGAATATCGATTTGTCCAAATTCTGCCACAGCCTTTTGAATGAGAGAATCACAGTCTGCCAATTTGACCAAATCTGCTTGAAGCGCAAGGCCCCGGGCTCCTCTTTCTGCGATGGCCCGAACTGTTTCCAACGCCTCTTCCCGACTCCTTCGGTAATTGACAACCACATCGATACCTTCTTCTGCAAGCCTTAAGGCAATCTGTCTACCGATTCGTCGAGCCCCCCCTGTAACCAGAGCTACCTTTCCTTTAAGCATGGTTCATTCTCATCTCCATACGCATCAAGCTAAGGATTTGATGCGTATGACCCCTAGCCCTTTCCTACAGCAGAGGAGAAGGGTTAAAAGGTCTCCTTCTCCGGCCTTTCCCTTCTATGACAGGGGAAGGAACGTTGTAGTCATAGGTCCCTCCCTTGCGAAGCAGGAGAGGGCCCAGGTAGGGACGCTTACTAACCAGCATTCCCACAAAAAAATTTACCCTGCCTGCAGTTCCTCACCTCTCACTCCCCTCTCCCAATTTGGGGGAGGGGAAGGGGGTGAGGGAGAGTTGGGAGAGTACCGGGGTTAATAAAAATTAACACGTGGTCCCGGAAGGGTCACCGAGGTAAGCGGCCCTTTGCCTTTTTTCTCTATCCGGGAGTTCTGCCTTTTTGATTACTTTATTATAAACCATTTCAATGTTTCCATCGATACGTTCCCGATACTGACCCCGAGGGTACTTGGACATGGGTTTCTCATACTGAGGAGCCAATTGATCCGCCACAGCTTTCTTCATCTCCTCCAGGGTAGCTCCTTCTGCAGCGGCCTTCTTTACCGCTGCAATGAGGTCGGTTAAATAACCTCGAAAGAATTTGAGATGATCTTTGGGAGCTACTTCTCCATGTCCCACGATCATATGGGTGAAGTCTAATTTCTCTACTTCATTTAAAGTTTGGATCCATTCCTCCGGATAGCTATCGTTGAGAAAGGGCATCCAGTCGATAACACTGTCTCCCGTTATCAGGACTTTTTCCTGAGGTAAATAAATGAATACATCTCCGGAGGTATGGGCCCGACCCAGATAAAGGAGCCGAATTTCTCGTCCCTTTTCATAGAGGGTGATGGAATTTCCAAAACTTGCAGTGGGTAAGGTCGGCTTCAGTTCTTTAAGTTCTTTCAGATACGCTTCAGCCTGTTGCAGGTTGGATTCTATATTGGCTTTCGCCTCAGGGCTGGTAGCCTTACGGAGATCCTCCTTCAGCTTTTCGATTTCTTGGGGGACAATCTCTTGGATTTGTTTTTCTATGTAGGAAATACCTCCCACGCCTGCACCAGGCCTGATCATATTGTCCCGGGTAATGTGAGAAGTTATGATCTCTGTATCTGGAAAAGCCGCTGCATACACTTCGTTTCCCTGCCAGTGATCCCAGTGAAAATGGGTGTTAATCAACTTGCGAATCGGCTTGTTGGTGATTCCCCGGATCTCCTTCAGAAGAGATCGCGCTGCCGAGGGTTTAGAATGGGAATCCACTACAATGACCCCATCTTCGTTAACAATCACGGCGGCGTTACAATTAACTTTATATTGAAAAGCTGCAATCCCTGCGTATACCCCTTCGGCTACCTGCTTTAATTCAAACAATCCTTTGGTTTCTTCCCCGGCAAACACCCGTGAAGGATCCAAGGCATCAAAGGTTTGAATGGCAGTGGCTGCAATCCCCACCCCTGCTAAAAATTGTCTTCGCGTCCATGGAGTTTCCATTTTTTGTTCCCCCCCTTTATCTTAAATAACCACATTAAGTTTAGAATCGCTGATTTGTCCTTGGAGGCACCCCCACTCTGGCCCTCCTTTCAAGGATACCTTTTTGGACCGAACTCCTCCGACTCTCATAGGCGCAGGATAAGGATAAAAAGCCCCGCCAGGGGCGAACGATTGGTAGCTCCCGTGGAAGTCGGAGAATTCAAAAATTCAGAATTTTCAAGCTCTGTAGGAGTGGCCTGTTAAACAGATTGCCCCGTCGGGATTAACCTTCTGATCCTGCGTATATGCCTCCAAATCCTCTTCCCCATGAGGGAAGGAGAACGTTGGAACCCAGGCCATCCTCGAGTTCCCCCTTCTCGACACGGGAAGAGGGTTAAGGGATCAGGTTAGAAAAAACTTGCTCTTGAAAGCCCTAACCCTCCCGCTTTACAGGGAGGGATTTTGACCGCAATGTTCCTTAAAAAATATTATGGGGTTAGCTATAGAGTTATATTCAAAGATCTTTCTTGTCAAACAAAATTTGTCCGACCCAAATGGAAGTTTTTTAATAATTTTTCTTGACTTGCTCACTTTTAAGTGTCTAGATGAGAGAACAAAGATAATCTAGAGATGGAGAGTTTGCTTCCGGAAAATTAAGGGTTTCCGTGGAAAAATTTCCGTCGAGTGGATCTTAAGTTTTCCCTGTATGGAGGAAAGTCTCGGACCATGAAGATTTATTTTAATAAATCTCAAACTTTTCTGAAAAGATGGTTCTTACCGCAGAGAGACCCACCTCTACCTCAGGAGGATAGCATGCCGGTAGACCTCTTCCGATTCAGGAAAAGGGGAAATCCTGTAGACCTTCCTAAAGAAACAAATCCGGATCCTTCCCATTCGGTGCAAAAAATGAAGAACCGGAGGGGTGGGAATCCTCTTCCACTTCCTGGATACAAAGCGGTCATCCTGGGTTTCCTGGTAGGGATATCAGGGCTTGTGGTCAGTTTATTCCCTATCGGGTTTGTCCTTGAAGAAAACCTGGGCCTGAATCTATTGTTTCTGCTGAGAGGGACACGGTCCCCTCCGCCTGACGTCCTGATCGTCAATATAGATAAGGCCTCTACAACTCATCTCAAGCTACCCAATAATCCCAAGAAATGGCCACGCTCTCTTTACGCTCGCCTTACAGAGAGTCTGGTAAAACAAGGGGTTACTACTATTGTCTTTGACCTGATTTTTGATGAATCCAGCTCTCCCGTCGAGGATGCTCTATTGGCAGATGCGATCCATAAAGCCGGTAATGTCGTCCTCTTTAAATATCTCGATGGAGAAACCATCTCCTTGTCGGATAAGAAAGGCTTGCCGACTGTGGGTTTGAATATCGAGAGATGGGTCCTACCGATTCCTCCCTTTGCCCAATCTGCTCTGGCCATAGCTCCTTTTCCTTTGCCCAAGGTGCCTGCCCGGGTGAGTCAATATTGGATGTTCAAGGCGAGTGCAGGGGATATGCCCACTTTGCCGGTCGTAGCGTTCCAAACCTTCGCGTTACAGGTCTACGACGAATTTCTCTGGTTGTTGAAAAAGGTGAATCCTGCTCAAGCCGAGAAACTTCCCCGGGATAAACAAACTCTTACTACTCCCGCCGACATTGAAAACCTTATTTTGACGCTGAGATCCATCTTTCAAAATAATCCGCGAGTCGCAAGGGAAATGCTCAAAGAACTCCAGATCTCCAGGGTTCTGGTAGATGATGGAAGAAAGAATCGAATTCTGCAATCCCTGATCCGGATGTATCAGCACGCAGATATCCAGTACTTGAACTTTTATGGCCCTTCCGGTACGATGACCACAGTTCCTTACCATGAGGTTCTACAGTTTGGGGAAAAATCTGTTGCCGGTTCTCATCTTGTAGATTTAAAAGGTAAGGCGGTCTTTGTGGGATCCTCTGGAAACTTGCGGTCAGAGCGGAAAGATGACTTTTATACTGTTTTCTCCCAACCCAATGGGTTGAATCTGACGGGCGTTGAAATTGCGGCAACCGCCTTCGCAAACCTGTTGGAAGATGAGTCTATTCAGCCCCTTTCCCTTCCTGGACAATGGATCCTTATTCTTCTCTGGGGAGCAACCTTGGGGATTCTTTGCCGTTTACTTCCGATTGTTCTCGGAGCCATAAGTGTCTTAGGACTCAGCATCCTGTATCTTATGGCTACTTATTATGCATTTAAAACAACGGAGAGTTGGTATCCATTGGTCACACCCCTCCTTTTCCAGGTTCCTCTGGCATTCTTTGGAGTTGTTTTGTGGAAGTACCTGGATACTAACCGGGAACGTCAAAACATCCGGGAAGCCCTGGGTTATTACCTGCCTAATGAAATGGTGGATCGGCTAGCAAAAAACGTAGCCCATATCAAAACAGGCGGTCAATTGGTTTACGGAGTTTGTTTGACGACCGATGCAGAACAATACACCCCTCTGGCGGAAAGGATGAATCCTCAACAATTGAGCCAGATTATGAATGAATATTATGGGGCTGTGTTTAAGCCGGTTCTGCAAAATGGTGGAATTATATCCGATGTAATCGGAGATTCCATGCTTGCCCTGTGGACGGCGGCACAATCGGACCGTGTTCTCAAGAATCAAGCCTGCCTGGCAGGCCTTGGAATCGCCGACGCCGTGGATCGGTTCAATCAATCTTCCCATAATTTACAACTTCCCACCCGTATTGGCCTGCATTTTGGTCAGATGTCTTTGGGAAATGTAGGTGCCATCCATCACTACGAGTACCGTGCTGTTGGAGATGTAGTCAATACGGCCAACAGGCTTCAGGATTTGAATAAACAATTGGGTACCCGCATATTGATTTCTACCGAGGTAACAGATCAATTGGAAGGCTTCTTGATCCGAGAGTTGGGCAAATTCCTGCTACCCGGAAAGTCGAATCCCATAGGAATTTATGAATTAATGGGTCGTATAGAAACGTGTGGAGAGCCGCAACGTCAACTTTGTGCGATTTTCACTATGGCCCTGGAGGCCTTCCGCAGACAATCCTGGGGAGAAGCTATTGAAAAGTTGAATGAGATCCTCAATATCCACAAAAACGATGGACCTTCACTCTTTTATTTAAGGTTGTGTAAGCAATATCAGCAGAATCCCCCCGAGGAACCCTGGGACGGCACAGTTTATATGATGAAAAAATAACGGAAGGGCTTGAACAACGGAGAGACCGCTTTCTTTATCTGAACAATCGCCTCATGGGATTGTAGGGAGCTTTCTGGTTATCAGTCCAATTAACCTGGATCCAATATTATTTCACAATTATCAATAATCTTCTCTGTGAGTTCCTCAACGGGAGCAAGAAAGGATATGGATATGGATACAAAAATAACCGGGTGCTCAACGGTTCCCATTCGATTCACCTTTTTAAGCCTGTCTCTGCTCATAAACCTGTTAGCAGTGTTTTTCTTTTCTGGTTTAGCCGTTGCAGAGATCTGTAAGGTACCTGTAGCCCAAGTGGTTTCCGTGGAGGGAAGTGTAGAAGCCCGCAGGGCGGGTGAGGCCGAATGGGGGCCGGTTCTATTCGGAGACAGCTTCTGTCCAGGAGATAGGATACGGGTCCAGGTAAACAGTCGGGCTGCCATCCTTTTGAGTAATGAAACCCTCCTCCGTCTCGATGAAAATACCGTCCTTACTTTTCTGGAACCGGAACCCAAAGAAACCTCCCTGTTAGATTTACTCATCGGAGTTGTTCATTTCATCAGCCGGGTTCCTCGAGGCTTAAGAGTCACGACTCCCTATATTAATGCTGCCGTTGAAGGAACTGAGTTCTTGATGGTTGTTGAAGAGGACCGGGCACGAATCACCGTATTTGAAGGACGGATTGGAGTCGCCAACGAGTTTGGAAGTCTCACCCTCACCCATGGTCAATCCGCTGAAGCCCTGGCAGGTCAGGCTCCTGTTTTACGCATCTCCGTACGTCCAAGGGATGCCGTACAGTGGGCGCTGTATTATCCCCCTATTCTGGATTATCGTCCCGGTGATTTTGCAGGAGAAGCCGACTGGCAAGTCAGGGTTCGTCAGTCCATTCAATTCTACAACGAACGTAACCTGGCCCAGGCCTTTGCGGTTCTGGAAGGAGTCCCAGAAGATATCTCCGATCCGAGGTTTTACCTCTATGGGGCGGCGCTACGACTTTCGATGGGAAGGGTGGAGAAAGCCCAAAGGGATATTGAGAAGGCGTTAAGTTTAGATCCTCGGAATAGTTCTGCCTTTGCCCTTCAGTCTATGATGGCAGTGGTTCAAAACAATAAGGATCAGGCGTTAAGTCTGGCCCAAAAGGCTGTGGAGGTAGATCCACAATCGGCTTCTGCGCGACTGGCACTTTCTTATGCCTTACAGGCCCGGTTTGATGTACAGGGAGCTTTAGCAAGTCTGCGAGAGGCAGTGAAGCGAAATCCCGAAAACAGTTTAGTGCAGGCTCGGTTGTCGGAGATGTGGTTATCGGTGGGGAATTTGGATAAAGCCCTGAATACGGCAAAGAAAGCGGTGAAGTTGAATCCGAAATTGGCTCGTACCCAAACGGTTTTGGGATTTGCTTACCTGGATCAAATCAAGATCAAGGAAGCCAGGAAAGCTTTTGAGGAGGCCATCCAATTGGATCAGGCCGATCCTTTACCCCGGTTGGGTTTGGGGTTGACGATCATACGGGACGGGGATCTGAAAAAGGGTCGGAGAGAACTCGAGATTGCGGCGAGTCTGGACCCGAACACCTCATTG
This sequence comes from bacterium, assembly GCA_030550175.1. Classification (GTDB taxonomy): domain Bacteria; phylum Moduliflexota; class Moduliflexia; order Moduliflexales; family JAUQPW01; genus JAUQPW01. Next base: position 5,731 of record JAUQPW010000075.1, on the reverse strand, counting down.
ATTCGTAGCTATTTGGGTAAAGCCTATTATGAAGAGAAGCGGGATAAGCCGGCCAGGGAGGAATTGGCGACTGCCAAAGAACTGGACCCCAAAGATCCAACGCCCTGGTTTTATGATGCGATTCGAAAGCAGACTATTAATCAACCCGTGGAGGCATTGCGAGACCTGGAAAGGTCCATCGGGTTGAACAACAACCGGGCCGTTTATCGATCCCGACTCTTATTGGAAGAAGATCTGGCCGCCCGGAGCGCCGGTCTCTCTCGAATTTATCACGATCTCGGATTCGAGCAATTAGCCTTAGTAGAAGGTTGGAGATCGGTGAATACCGACCCCGCTAACTATTCGGCCCACCGGCTCCTGGCCGATTCCTATGCGGCTTTACCCCGCCATGAGATTGCCAGGGTCAGTGAGCTTCTCCAATCTCAACTCCTTCAGCCCCTTAACATTACGCCGATTCAACCCGAGTTGGCAGAAACCAACCTTTTCATTTTGAGTGGAGCAGGTCCGACCGAGCTTTCGTTTAATGAGTTCAATCCGCTTTTTAACCGGGATCGGTTTGCGTTGCAAATCCATGGAATTGCCGGTGAGAATAATACCTTCGGCAACGAGGTAATCCATTCAGCAGTACAGGGGAGACTCTCCTATAGTATAGGCCAATTCCACTACGAGACAGAGGGATTTCGAGAAAATAATGACCAGAATCAGGACATTTATAATGTATTTACCCAATTGCGCCTCTCCCCCGAAGCGGGTATCCAGGCTGAACTCAGATATAGAGAGACTGAAACAGGGGATCTCGGACTTAGATTCGATCCTAATAATTTTAACCCTACGCTTAGACAAAAAGTACAGCCAGAATCTATCCGGCTGGGTTTCCATCAAGCTTTTACCTCCCGTTCTGATATCCTTGCCTACATTATTTATCAGAATAGGACTGAAGATGTCGATTTTACCTTGGATAGCACTTCTACATTTGATGAGATCCTAAAAAGTAACGATTATATGGCTGAAATCCAGTATCTGTTTCGCTTCGAACGATTTAACCTGGTTAGTGGTATAGGATATTTCAACTCGGATTTGAGAACAGTCATAAATTTTCTCCCCTTTTTTTCAGATACCCAAGAAAACATCCTTCATCACACCAACCCTTATGTATATTCACAGATCGATTATCCGAAAAACATGATCTGGACTCTTGGGGGGAGTGGGGACTTTTTTGAAGGTGTGCCGGTAGATCGCAACCAATTCAACCCAAAGCTGGGGCTAACCTGGAATCCACTTCCCATGACCACCCTTCGCGCGGCTGTATTTAGGGTTTTGAAAAGATCCCTGATTCTGAACCAAACCCTTGAACCGACCCAAGTAGCCGGCTTCAATCAGTTTTTTGACGATGGTCCTGGCACGGAATCCTGGCGCTACGGCATCGCCGTTGATCAAAAGCTCCCCGCCCATATCTATACCGGGGCGGAGTTTTCCAAACGAGACTTGAACGTACCATTTGAAAAGATAATGGGGCCGATCAGGCAAATCCAGGAAGCTGATTGGGAAGAGTACTTGGGTCGTTCCTATCTCTACTGGACACCCCAGGTTTGGCTGGCACTCAGTACAGAATATCAGTATGAACGTTTTAAAAGGCCACTTGACGCGACAGGCCCAGAACTAATAACCGAGCTCAGGACCCATCGGCTCCCATTAGGGGTCAGGTTTTTCCATTCCTCAGGATTTAGTGCGCGACTAAAAGCAACCTATGTGAATCAAAAGGGCAATTTCGTAAGCTTTGGAGCCGGTCCGATTCCAGTTGTTACACCCGATGCCGATCAATTTTGGGTCATGGATGCCTCTATCGGTTACCGTTTGCCCAGGCGGTGGGGTCTCCTCACCCTTGAGGTTAAAAATCTGTTTAATGAAGCGTTTAAGTTTCAGGATACAGATCCTGAGAATCCACAAATAGAACCGGAACGTCTAGTCCTTGTTAGGCTTACCCTGGCATTCTAGCTTAATTTCCCAGCGAAAGGAGGTGATGACATCGGATCCAACCCCAGTGCCTTTAAAATGGAATAAAAGAATTATTGTAAACCCCCCCCCTAGCTTAACAGGAGGTAAACAATGGCAAAATTCATGAAAATTATGATCGAAATAGATACTGGAAAAGTTACTGTAACAGATGAAAATGATGTCCCTGCTAAAACAGGAGACAACCCTGATAAAAGAGGAGGGATAACCAGGGAGGAAACCTGGAGGGTGGTTCATACTCAGTCCAGTCCGGGATGCCAATGGGTTCTTACCGGTGCGGGTTGGCAATTTGTTTGCAGCCCGTAGCTTTGAGGCAAGTATACGGCTCCTCCAGAGAGCCGGACTCATGTCCCTTGACCGCTCTTCTCAAGGAAATTTTTTGGTCCATTAGGGACGGGAGCGGCATGCAGTTCGGCTCCGAGGATTTACAAGAAGGGGAGTGAGAAGATCCAGGTCCTTTGATAACTTCAAGACGAAAGATTCCCTATACTTACACGGAATAAGAAATTTTCCGTTGACTACAAATCCCCCTGATAGGATCTTAAAGATAAAGCTGAGGCGTCTAATCTTTGTTAACCTGAACCCTGCAGGTTATGGAGAACTGAAAAGAGCCTTTAAATCTGGCCAGATTGTTGGTGAGATTGAAAAACAACGTCCCTGGATGAAACCAGAAAACCTTTAAGGATCAACAGGGTTGAAGGGTATCTATGGGATAGGCTTCGGAATGTGATACATAAACGCGAGGAAAGCAGGGATCTGGAGAAGAAAATCCGAGTAAGATATGGGGAAATATCAGGATACGATTTTGCAGCCGGGAGAAACGTGTAGTCGAATTGCTTATGCCGAGACTTCAGGGATTTTAGTGGATGGAGAACAGTATTATACTGCCCTGGATCGGGTTTTTGATAGTGCCGAATCTTATATTCTTCTTTCAATGTGGCAGTTTGATACGAGAATGAGGTTACTTCGGGATAAAGAAGAAACCCCCACCTTCCTGGAGCGACTGATCCAGCTCCTGAACGAGCGTAAAAATCTGGAAGTTTATATCCTTGCCTGGGATTATTCGGTTTTATTTCAATTTGAAAGGGAATGGTTTTCTCAATTAAAGGTAAAACTTGCGGGGCATCCACGCCTTCATTTCCAGTTCGATGATGTGCATCCCATTTGGGGTTCCCACCATCATAAAATCACCGTAGTCGACGGGCGTATAGCCTTTGTGGGCGGACTGGATGTGTGTGAGGATAGATGGGATACCCGGGCTCATAGATACCTGGACCCCCGCCGGAGGAATTGCGATGGAACGACTTACAGACCCTTCCATGACGCGGTAGCCTTTGTTGCCGGTCGTGCAGCCCGAGCCGTTGAACGTGAGTTCTGCTATCACTGGAAATGGGCTACAGGTCAAAAACTCTGGCTTACACGCCCCGGGAACGGAAAACCTCTACCCGATTTCCAGACGGTTAGTCAGATCCCAGGAGTTCAAGTAGGAATTGCCCGAACCTTACCTCCCATGCTTTTCCCTCCCCAAACGGCTCGACGAGATATTCAACATCTTTACCAGAAGGCTATCCTTTCTGCAAAGCGCTCTATTTACATCGAGAATCAATACTTCACCTCTCGAGCCGTATTGAAAGCCCTCCAGGAGCGGCTTGCTCAGGTAAATAGCCCTGAGGATCCTTTGGAAATCGTGGTAGTATTACCCAAACTTCCTTCTGGTCTGGTGGAAATCCTGACGATTCTCAATAACCAGCTCTCCTGTTTGAGAAATCTGGCAGAAGCTTGCCAGAAAGCAGGGATACGATACGGTTTCTTCTATCCGATTACCGTAAGCCCGGAGGGTTCAGAACAATTTATTTATACCCATGCTAAAATATTGGCTGTGGATGATACTTTACTGACTGTAGGATCTGCCAATACAAGCAATCGAAGTATGGGTTACGATACCGAATGTAATTTGGTCTGGGAAGCCCACGAAAACTTTGGCGATGAAAAAAGTATCCGCCGGTTCATCAGGCAAACCCGGGATGAACTCCTAACCGAACACTGCGGGGTTTCTGTCGAAATGTGGCGTGAGAGGCTTCATCAGCACCAGGGACGGCTGATAGATACCCTGGATAGTTTGAAAAACCAAGGAGTAGAAAAAAAACTGATTCCCTTCGGTGAAGAGGATATCCAGGGTTCCTGTAACACACCTTTGGAAATTCTCCCTGAAAACTTTGCCGTGGATCCTTCAGATCCATTCTGGATTAACCCGGAAATGATGGAAGATTTAAAAGAAACCTGGGAGATCCTTCAAGGGAGTTCTGCCATTTATTCTGAGTCTGAAAAGGTAGAAAAGCTTGAGGAACCCCCTAAAGCAGAATTTAACCGGATCAGTATTTTACGAATCCTGGGTTTAATAGGGGGTTTAATGACCCTGGTCATCCTGGTTCGCTCCTTCCTGCCGGAAGATTTGACCGTTCATAACCTTCTCGTATTCCTAAACAATTTACGTCAACAAGAAAATGCCCCCTGGTTATTGGCAGGTCTTTTCCTCTTAGCCACTCAGGCCTTTGTCAGTGTAACGGTGATGGTCATCGTTACCGCTTTGATTTTAGGGGTTGAGAAAGGTCTTGTCGTAAATGCCGGAGGAATCATCATATCCTCTTTACTGGGATATTTCTTGGGAAGATTGGTGGGGCCCAAAAGTTTAAAACAGCTATTACCCGGATGGGTTTCTCGACATATTGATCGGGTTTCTAAACTCGGTCCCTGGTCGGTGGCTTTCTTCCGAACTGTACCCATTCTGCCCTATCAAATATTTAATTTGATAGCTGGCGCCGCAGGATTACGTCTGAGGTCTTATATGCTGGGAACCCTGATGGGGGACCTTCCCGCTACCCTTTTAATCACCTGGTCCGTAGGAAATCTCCAAACTGCAAATTGGCAGGAGGGTATTCCCTGGTATACCCTGTTACTGGCTATAGGGGTTACAGGAATTTTTACCCTCTCGGGTTATGTTTTATCTCGAAGATTAAAACGATATGCTTCTCTGGATTAATTTTCTATCTTCTGTCCTCCACTTTGAGTCGATTAAGTAAACAGAACATTTTTGCTCTCTCCCTGCCCTGTTCCCGGACTCTGCTTCCCTGCCATTGACTTAAGAACGAGTAAAAAGTTGAACCTGCCTGCCGGCAGACAGGGACAGACAGGTCTTTTTTAGCTTTGGTAGAAGTGGCCTGTTCCAACAAATGGCTCCTACCCCGGCGGTTTCCACCTGATACCCATTCTGATGGAATGGGTCGCATTCTATTCCTTCCCTCTGAAGAGGTTGTACCCTGGGGAGGGACAGTCCTTACTTTACACCTTATTTCAATACCGACCTGGTATAAGTCTCTGGCAGGAAGGCAGAAGCCGGGAACAAGAAAAATCTGGTCAAATAATTGCATAGCTTGTTGTCCAGATGTATTTTTATATTTAAGAGTCTGTTAAAGAATTTTTTTATGAAATACTTTCCTGAAGAGACTCCTTAGAACTTATAGCTGGAAAGCTCTAGTCTGTTTTCGTATCAACTCAAAGAACCTCGGAGATAGAATCTTATGGAAGAAATCCGAACTGTAACCCAATTATCTGAAGTGGAAAAATCTATTCTCATTTTACTGTATAAAAATCCATCCGGTCTTACACTTCAACAACTCCAACAAGAGTTGGGATGCACGCGAGAAGATCTTTATAACCT
>JAUQPW010000171.1 GCA_030550175.1 bacterium | reverse complement strand
ATCATAAGATTTAGTAAAACTAAGGTATAATATTTTAAGTTTGGATAAATCCTTGACAGAAGAGTGAAAGAAGCAGGATAGTTTTTTAGGGACGATAATTGAGTACCTTGTAAAGTTAATGCTGAGTAATTCTCTGCCCTTACCCCCGGCTCCCCTCTCCCCCTCCCTCACCCTCCCCATGGACGGGGAGGGAAGAGGTGGGGGCGGAGAGGGGTCGGGGGTAAGGGGGAATCACATAGAATTAACCTTACAAGGTAGTAGTCAAAATGAAGAGGTGGGATGGGCCGGTCACTCCTCTGAGAGGTTTACGCGGCCTATCCAATCAGAAATGGTATTACAAGAGTTGTTGAAGGATAAATAGTAAGTCAGAATCAGAGGTCGAGAAAGAAAATTTCTGCTTACTAATTATCCGTCTCTGACCATCATGAAGGCGGAGCGCAGGGACAAACAAATACGAGAATTTGCCGGTCCTCCTCCGGTCATCCAGCCGGGATACACCTTTGAATCCATCACAGATAAAATCAGCTCCATTGTATTAACCAGTAAAGTTTCCTGGGGTTGGTATATGGGTTTCGGGCTATCGTTTATGATCGTTATGCTACTAATGTTCGCGACCGGCTATCTCTTGGTAAAGGGGGTTGGGATTTGGGGTATAAATATTCCTGTTGCCTGGGGTTTTGCCATTGTCAATTTTGTATGGTGGATTGGAATCGGTCATGCCGGAACTTTGATATCGGCTATTTTATTGCTTTTGAGGCAAGAATGGCGGACCTCTATCAACCGCTTTGCTGAAGCGATGACGTTGTTTGCGGTGGCCTGTGCAGGTCTCTTCCCGCTTCTTCATCTTGGACGACCCTGGTTCTTCTATTGGTTACTTCCCTACCCAAACACCATGGGGATTCAACCCCAGTTCCGAAGTCCCCTTGTATGGGATGTATTTGCTGTCTTGACTTACTTTACCGTATCGCTGTTGTTCTGGTATGTTGGGTTAATCCCGGACTTAGCCACTCTACGCGACCGGGCACAAAGCCGCCTGGGTCAGGTTATTTATGGTGTTTTGGCTATGGGCTGGCGGGGTTCTGCCAGACACTGGCACCGCTACGAAACTGCGTATCTTTTACTCGCCGGGTTAGCCACGCCTCTGGTGGTTTCGGTTCATACTGTTGTCAGTTTTGACTTTTCCATATCCATCCTCCCGGGCTGGCATGCAACGATTTTTCCACCCTATTTCGTCGCAGGGGCTATTTATTCCGGTTTTGCTATGGTGTTAACCCTGGCCATTCCGCTTCGGGCTGTCTATGGACTTGAAGATTTCATTACCTTACGGCACCTCCAGAATATGGCGAAAATCCTCCTGGCTACCGGACTCATGGTTGCTTATGGTTACCTGATGGAAACTTTCATGGCATGGTACAGTGGGAACCTCTACGAAGAGTATCTGATTCTCAACCGGATGTATGGACCCTATGCCCCACTTTATTGGGCCCTTATGGTATGCAATGTAGTCATACCCCAAGTACTGTGGTTTAAACGGGTAAGAACAAGTGTGTGGGGACTCTTTATCCTTGCACTTATCGTCAATACAGGGATGTGGTTGGAGCGTTTTGTCATTGTTATTACAAGTTTACATCGAGATTTCCTCCCCTCATCCTGGGACATGTACTATCCCACTGTATGGGATGTGGCAACGTTTATTGGAACCATCGGTTTATTTCTTGCCCTGCTGTTTCTATTTATTCGATTCCTCCCCATGATTTCTATCTTTGAAATGCGAACGCTTCTACCTCAGGCAGAAGTAAGGGAACTGGCCGATTATATTGAGGATTAATGCGAAGAAACCCTTTCAAAACCTCCTTTCTTAAACCTACCAAAAGTAGGGCGAAACGCCGTTTCGCCCTACCATGGGTTTTTACTATTACTTACCAAGCCACGAAGCGATTTTTTCAATATATCCGCCTGGTTCCTTGGAGGATCCCAGGACCTTAAACCATACCGGATCATCTCCCGACTTTTCTTGCCATTTTAGGGAAGTATCCGGCCCTTTGTCGAAGTAGACCTTGGCCAGGAGAACCTGGGGGTATGTTCCCTGGACTCCGAAGAGCTTTTCGATCCTCTCTGCTTGGGCATTCTTCGTACCCGTCACCGCCCCAGAATCCACAACGAGAAATACCGCTTTGTCGGCCAGGGTAACCATTTTATCGTCATAGATAATTCCCTCCACATTCATTCCTCCGGAGAACATGATTACAAGGGGTTTATCAAGCAGAAAAACGGTTTCCAGGGCTTTATTGAGATCTTTGAACCACGTAATTTTAGACTCATTTTTCTCCTTTGCCTTCTTAGCTTCCTCCCCAAGATCTGAGTGAGTTGGAGCCGAATAATCTTCATAAATTTCAAATGAACCACTGGCTACCTTCTTCCCCTCAATATATAAATCGACCCGATAAGAGCCGGGTTCCCAATTTCCTGGACTTTCCCAACCATAACCTAGAAGATGGTAAGATTGAGTCCAGTCGGCATCTCGATGGGCTTCTTTTGGCTGTCTTGTAAGAACACTGCCATCCGGACGATACCAGATAGATTTAATGGTAAAGTCCGTTACAGGTTTCTGAGTAGAAGGCGTAGGTTCCCAATCCAGGAGTAATTCCCAATTAATAAGTCGGGCCTTTGATTTGGCAAAGCGATGTTCATAAGCCCTTTGTCCATAGGGTGGTACTTCTTTACTACTCTCGAAGAATTGTAACGAATTTACCGTAGCCCGAAGGGAAGGAATATAAGTTGCCGAGCTTTCAGGCTCCTGGGTCTTGTCTGTAACCTTTCCGGTGGAGGGACCTGCCCCATAAATTTCAAAGGTACCACTCGCAACTTTTGTTTCTCCAACAAATATATCCACTTGATAAGAGCCGACCTCCCAGCGATCAGGCTCATCCCAACCATAATCGTTATTATGATAAGACCAGGTCCAGTCAGACTGGAGGGAGGTTTGATGAACCTGCCGTTTAACGAGCGTAATAGGATTGGTATCTGTACGGAACCAGAAAACTTCAAGGGGCAAATTAACCCAGCGACCCGGAGCCGGATGTTCAAGATTAAGTTCCCAAAAAATGTATCTTGTATCTGATTTTGCAAAACGATCCTTGTAAACCCTCTCCTTATGGGGAGTCATATCATAACCGCTCTCAAAAAATTTTAAAGAAGTTACCTTGGCGCTAATAGCCTGGATAAAGTTCGTGGGTTTGGAGGTATCGAACATTTTATCACTGATATCGTCTAGCAAGCTGAGACCTTTTGTCTTATAAACTTCGAAGGAACCGCTGGCGATCCTATTCCCTTCCACATACAAATCTACATGATAAGAACCGACCTCCCAGTGTCCCGGTTCATCCCAGCCATAACCAAAGGTTTGATAAGACCAGGTCCAATTGGGTTCTATAGAAGTCTTTAAAACCTGTTTTCTAAGAAGACTCCCATCTGGACGGTACCAGAAGGCTTCGATGGCAAGGTTAACCTGACGACCCGGAGCCGGATGTTCAAGATTCAGCTCCCAAAAAATGAATCGGGTGGCTGAATCTTTAAAACGAATATCATAGTTCCTCTCTTTGAGGGGAGGGGCCGTGGCATTACCTTCAAAAAACCATAAGGACGTCACCCGGGCCTTAAAAGATGGAATATAGCCTGTTGGATTTTCCGCCCAACTATACTGGGGGAGAAGCAGCCCTACCAGGACTATCCCCAGCATAGAAACCAGTAAGCTTGGTAGGCTGGACTTTTGCGCCTTTGGCCTAAAAAAGTATCTCATAGGTCCTCCTTATTTAGGTCTATAGGTTATTTAACCTACGACAAGATTTGATTTATTCGAGGTTTTGAATTATCCTGAATATCCTTCAGGTTTTTTATCTTCTAGAATTAAAAACACGGTGGTAGGGGATGAGTTAACTCCTTAAGGGTAATTTTTTCAAAGAGGCAGGATAATCCCATTTCTACTTGAAATGTTGTAAACTGGTAGGGACAGCTTCAGGTAGCTACTTTATCTGGGAGTAACTCCAGGTTGTTCCTAAAAATCCAGTAACATTTTTATATGGAATTATACCATCTTCTCATTGAAACACCAGGGGCAACTCCACCTCAGGCTACCCTATTCAGGGGTGATCACAAGGATTGCCCTTACGCAACCAGGTAATTTTTTCATAACGAACAGATATCACGATATTAACCTGACAATAGCAAGCATCTTTCAACGTGTCAAAGAAAATTGGAGGGTGATTTAAGATTTAGATTCTTGGTTGAAGGAGGAAGGTTTGTAACTATTCCAAAACTGTGGGGGGGTTGGTTGGAGATC
>JAUQPW010000170.1 GCA_030550175.1 bacterium | reverse complement strand
GGATCTTTGTCAAGAAAAAAGTACTTTCCAGAAAAATCTTGACAAAAATGGCGCGATTATGTTTAAATATAAATAACTACGAAACCTGTCTTGACAACAGGAGTTGAACCCCTTAGAACTTCCAGGAGACAGAGAAGGGAGTAATCTTTGGAAGTTTTTAGATAAGCAAGGTCATCGGAGATGAAAATGCGTTGGAGTTTATTAGCAGGAATAATGAGCTTGATCTTCATTGTGGCCGATCTATCCCCTGTATCGGCCCGAGAACCCAGGGGCAAGGTCTTAGACCCGTCTGCTTTAACGATAGAACAACGAATTCAGAATATTCGTGCCAGAAATCATATACCTATTCCTCTCCCGGACGTGATAACCCCGGAGTTTAGTCAAACTCCCCGGGTCAAGATCATTAACGATACCCAGCATAATTTAACCGTTTACTTCCGTGGTCCCGGCATCCGTCAGGTCACTTTAAGGCCGTGGAGTACCGAAACGATCCTCCTGCTTGCCGGAAACTATGAAGTTGCAGCCGAGGTTGATGACCCGGGGGTTCTTCCCTTTTTAGGTTCTCATCCCTATGATCGGGAAGACTATCAATTAATATTTTCGGTCCGTCCGTACCCTCGTTAAATATAATAAAATAGGCCGTACTATCTCTTAATTTACTTCTTATTAAGGGCAGAGAACCACTTTACATTCTGTTCCGGCACTCACTTTATCGAAGGCTTGCTGCCACTCCTCCAATGGCAACTGACAGGTCACGAGGGGACGGGTCTTGACCTTGCCCTGCTCAAGAAGGGCGATGGTCCGAAGCCATGCTTTAGGCACGTGGGCAAAAACTCCGGTCATATAAACGTTTTTCATCACCAGGGTATTTAGATCCAGATTAACGGGCCTGGAAAAGAGTCCCATCTGCGTATATTGCCCACCTCGACGAACCAGATTCAGGCATTGTTGGGCCGACTTTTCTGCACCGGCACATTCGATGACCACATCGGCTCCATATCCCTTTGTCAGATCCAGGACGATCTCATCCAGTTTTTCTTTCTGTACATCCACAGTTACATCGGCTCCCAGTTCCTTAGCCAGTTTCAAGCGTGCGGTATCCTGACTTATCCCACAGATGATAACGGTTGCTCCGGTAGTTTTAGCTAATTGCATACAAAGGAGACCGATACAACCCGGACCCGAGATCAGTACCACATCCTCGGGAAGGATTCGCGTATTCTCCAGAACCCCGTTGACACAACAGGTCAGGGGTTCGCAGAGGGCCCCTCCAATATAATCCACAGTATCCGGGAGTTTATGCACGTTTCCCTCGGGAACGATCAGGTACTTTGCAAATCCCCCATGAACATGGGTTCCAATAGATCGACGCTCCGGGCAGAGATTGGGATTTCCGGAACGACAAAAACGGCACGTTCCGCAGGTTGAAAAATAGGTTTCCGTGGTTACCCGATCTCCTGGACGAACCCTGGTGACCTTCTCCCCTACTTCGGCTATCTGCCCACAAACCTCGTGACCCAACGTGACCGGTGGAACACTTCGATATTCATCCCGAAGAATATGAATATCGGTCCCACAAATTCCGGCAGCCTTTACCTCTATCTTTACCTGATACGGTCCCGGGACAGGCTCCGGAATTTCCATAAGTTCTACGTTACCAAACCCGGCCGATTTTTTAACGACGGCTTTCAAGTTAAAAACCTCCTTGTTGAATGGGAAGTTAACGCACCGTATTTACCTTGGGCGTCTGTAAGAACACGTAAATCATAGCAAAAAGGGCTGCAATCAGTAAAAGTCCTTGAATTAACAGGGATTGCAGGGTAGGATAAATACCAAAGATACTGATGGTCGGTATATACTTAACCGGTGTTGCTTCCAATACCCCTGCCGTTTGGAGCTCGACAATTCCCTTACCGGCAAAAACAAAAGCCAGATAGTAAAGAAGGATACTGGTAACGGTAAAGAAGGTTTTGATGGGAATCTTGAGGCTTCCGTATTTGAGAAGAAGGAAAAGGACTCCCAATAGACCACATCCTATCAGGAAACCCAAAATGATACTGAGTTCTCCTCCTATTTCGGCGCTGGATAGGAGCGCTTGATAAAATAAAACCGTTTCGGCGCCTTCCCTAAAAACAGCTAAAAAGGCCGTGAACCAGAGAGCCATCAGGCTTCCTTTGGAAAGGGACTCCTGGACTTTCTTTTGAATAAATTGCTGCCATTTACTGGCCTGGGCCTTACTGATCAACCAGTAACTGACATAAAAGAGAACAATAGAAGCCAGGATCATCGTGGCACCTTCCAGAAACTCCCGACTGGAAGTAAAGGTCCTGAAAAGGGTTTGAAATAGAAAAGCTATCAGGAAACTGGCCAACATCGCCACGATAGAACCCTGGTAAATAAATTTAACTTTATCTGAATGCCCGATTCGGGCCAGGTAGGCCGCCAAAGCACTGACAATCAGAATCGCTTCAAAACCTTCCCGGCTGATAATAATAAGGGAATTAAAAAAAAGGGAAGTTTTACCTTCCTTTTCCTGAGTGAGAAGCTGAACAGCCTGATCTAGTTTTGCCTCCAGGGATTTTATCATCTTCTCGACCTCTTCATTGGAGGCATCCGATCCCATCAAACTGATGACCTTACCAAAGAGGGATTCCAGTTCGGTTTTTAAAGCATCGGATTTAACCGCAATGGCTGCTTCCATTCCTTCAAATTGCTCAAAGTAAGCTTCAGAAACCATGTTTTTGGCTTTTTTATGATCTCCACTTCGGTAAGTCTCTAAAGCTTTAGCCAGGGTGCCTTTTAAAACGATCACCTGATCCTGGAAAGAAGTTTTATTTTGTTTGGAAGGCGTGGAAGGAGACCCTGCAGGTTTATCCCCCGATGGTGCAGGAGAAGAAGGCTCTACTTTTATCTTAGGGACCGCTTTGGCCTGGTCCAGGGCCGGAATTGTTTTTTTAAGCTCTGTGACGAGCTCATTGATAAGATTTTCTGTCGACGCCGCCGGGGCCTGGGAAGTCAGACTTTGTCGAATTTTACCAAATCGGGCTTCCAGATCTAAAGCTTTCTGTGAGGAGACATGCTCTTTGATAGCATCTTCCATGTCGCTGGCTTCAAAGGTACCAAAATAAGCTTCGGTAATCAACTCCTTGGCTTTTTCCATATCTCCTGCTTGTTGGGCTTTTAAAGCTTCTTTCAAGGTGTTATCGATCTTGACCACTACAGCATTCCAGGGTGATTTTTCCCCGGTCGCCTGGACCATAGACCTGTTATTCCCGATGAAGATAATCCCTATTAAAAATAAAAAAATGAAGATTTTAGTTCTCATGCTAAACACTCCTTGTTAAATAGGCCCTTTTGAATTTTCGGTTGTTGTGAGGTTTTGATAGTTGAAATTGATAATCTATATCAAAAATAGAAGAAACCTCCAGGATCTGTCAACTAAAATGTGAAGCAAAATATCAAAATTCAGGCATCCAGAGTGTAAATCAGGATTTATATTAATCACAGTATGAAACCCACTTTAAAAAGAATCGGACTTCTGACTCCGGCCATAATAGGGATAGGGATCTTTCTTCTGATTCCCCTGGGCTTTCTTCTCATTTATAGCTTTTATACCCCGCGACCTCTGGGAGTAGAGAAATCTTTTACCCTTCAAAATTATCTCGGAATTTTCGGTAACCCTATAACTTTAGATACAGTTTTACGGACCATACGTATTGCAACCACCACGACGCTTCTTTGTGGGCTTGTAGCTTATCCGGCTGCTTATTTCCTGGCCCGGAAAATTCCTCAGAAAAAAGGGCTTATGTTGATGGTTCTCCTGGTTATCCCTTTTTGGACGAGTTCTTTGATTCGCACAATTTCCTGGCTTCCCCTGCTGGGGCGAAATGGAGCGATAAATCTGGCCCTCATGAAAGTAGGGCTTTTGGACCATCCTCTGGATATTTTCTTATTTTCGGAATTTGCCCTGCAGATCGTTCTAATCCAGTATTACGTCGTCTTCATGATAGGGCCTATTTATATTTTTCTTTCTCAGATTCCCGAGAATCTTATAAATGCCGCCAAAACTCTGGGAGCAAACAATTGGAAAATTTTCGTTCACATCATCTTCCCTCTGTCTTTTCCAGGGATTATCATGGGGAGTATTTTTGTTTTTGTCCTTTGTCTGGGTAATTTTGAAGTACCCAAATTTGTAGGAGGGATTGTACAGACCATCGGTCTGGTGATTTTGAATACCATTACTATTCTCAATTGGCCAAAAGCTGCCGCATTTTCTGCTTTACTAATCGTAATTACTCTGATGGGAGTGATTCTTTTGTTGAGAATGACGAATGTGAAAAAAATCTTCTTGTAAG
>JAUQPW010000074.1 GCA_030550175.1 bacterium | reverse complement strand
CCTCTTGGAAGGTCAGATAGTCTTCAGATCATAGGAAGCGAAGAATGGAGGTGTTCCTTAAAAAATTTAAAGAAGATCCTTCGAGTTATTTAGGGAGTATTTCTTCTTCCTGAATTTCATAGCTCTCGGTCAAGACTTCTTTTACTTGAAAGGGTATTTTTTCCGGTTTTCCATCCTTGATATTTAAAAGTAGTTCGATCCGTTGTTCAGCTTCTTCCAGTTGTTTTGTACAAAGCCTGGATAGTTTGATTCCTTCCTCAAAGATCTCTAAAGATTTATCTAAGGGTAAATCCCCTCGTTCCAGTTGTTCAACGATCTGTTCTAGTTTTTGTAAGGCTTCTTCAAATTTCATGGTTTTTCTCCTCTACACGACAAATAACTTTGCCTTTGCTTAATTGAACAATGACTTTATCATTTATTTGAACCTCAGTAGCATCCTTCAAGGGGGTCGGATCAGAGGCCCTATAGCATATGGCATATCCTCGCCGTAGCATAGCCAGAGGACTCAGGGCCTCCAGCTTTCCCAATATTTTTTCCAATTGAGATCGCTTAGTTTCAAGAGAATAATGTTGACTCTGAACCAGTCGTATATGCAATTCTTTTACCTTTTGGAGAAATTGTCGGAGAGGTTCCAGGGGATTCTTTAAAATCAGGCTTCGATACAGGTAGAGGTTTTTATCCCGGGAGTGTTTCAATTTGTATCGAAAGTTAAGGATCAATCGATGCTCCAGGTCATCTACTCGTTGTTGGTATTCGCTGATCCGCTGACGAGGGTCCCGAAGTCCTTTCATGACTTCACCAAGGTGGCTTTTCGTCAGTTGAAGTTTCTTCCGGAAGGCATTTTTCAATCGGATAGTTAGGGCATCCAATTTTTCTATGAGATCGGCTTTGTTTTTAACAACCATTTCTGCGGCGGCGGAAGGGGTTGGAGCCCGTAGATCTGCTACTAAATCGGCAATGGTAAAATCAATTTCATGTCCCACGGCTGAGATGACAGGAATGCGGGAGGCATAAATGCTCCTGGCTACAATCTCTTCGTTGAAGGCCCATAAATCTTCAATGGATCCGCCTCCGCGCCCTATGATCAAAACATCTACTCCCTCTAAAGTATTAAATTCTTCTATGGCTTTGGCAATTTCGTAAGGTGCGGTTTCCCCCTGAACATGGACGGGATAAATGAGAATCTCGACATTAGCAAACCGCCGCTGAATCACTTTTAAAATATCTCGGATGGCTGCCCCTGTAGGGGAAGTTACAATTCCTATCACTCTGGGAAAGGCTGGAATAGGTTTTTTATGGGCTGGGTCAAATAAACCCTCCGCTGCCAATTTCTTTTTTAACTGCTCAAAAGCTAATTGAAGGGCCCCTAATCCCTTAGGCTCCAGATACTCTACGATAAGCTGGTATTCTCCCCGGGGTCCATATACCGAGATGATCCCTCCGGCTATGACCTCAATTCCATCTTCTGGCTGAAATTTCAGATGATTCATTCGGCTCCGATAGAGAACAGCTTTTAACTGGCTGTCTTCATCCTTTAAAGTAAAATATACATGCCCCGACATGGGAGTTCTGACCCCGGAGATTTCTCCGGTAACCCAGACCCCTTCAAAATTGGCTTCGAGAATATCTTTAATCTCGTAAGTCAGTTCCGTAACGGTATAAATTTTTCGCTCAAAAAGCTCAGGTATCATGCATTTCTCCAGGAATATATTTTCTATTTAACTATCCTATATCCTATCTACTTAGGGCTTATCATGCTTAGAGCACCTTGTCAATGAATTTCGGCATTATAATCCCAAACTCGTGCAAATGGTGCTTGACATCTATCAACTTTGATGGCATCGTTGTAATGTATGTGAAGTTAATGGCAAATCATCTTTCTTTCAAAGGATTAGGGAGGAGGATAGCATTCATTGGCAAATATCATTGTGGTAGGTCTACAATGGGGAGATGAAGGTAAAGGAAAGGTTGTAGATATCCTTTCCAAGCAGGCCGACATTATTGCCCGTTATCAAGGTGGTCATAATGCCGGGCATACTGTCGTCATTAATAATGAGACCTTTATCTTACATTTAATTCCGTCAGGTATTTTACATGAAGGTAAACTCTGTGTCATTGGGAATGGCGTGGTGATAGATCCGGAAGCTTTGATAGAAGAACTTAACCATTTAGAAAAGCGAGGGATTAAAATTCAAAACCGACTTTTTATCAGTTATCGAGCGAACCTTATCATGCCTTATCACCGGACTCTGGATCAGGCTAAAGAAAAGGCCATGGGAACTCGAAAAATCGGTACCACAGGTCGTGGCATTGGACCGGCCTACGAAGATAAAATGGCCAGATTGGGAATTCGGGTTGCCGATCTCTTGCAGGATAGGATCTTTAAAGAAAAGCTAAGGGAAAATTTAGCCATGAAAAACGATCTCCTCCGTCATTATCAATCCGAAGAGATGTCCTTTGAAGGTATTTATGAACAGTACCTTGGCTATGCTAAATTCCTGCGGAATTACGCCACCGACACCTCATTTCTTATCCATCAAGCCCTTAAAAATGGACAAAGTATTTTATTTGAAGGGGCCCAGGGAACTATGTTAGATGTCGACCATGGAACGTATCCCTATGTCACATCCTCTAATGCCGTTGCAGGAGGGGCTTGCACAGGCTTAGGGATCGGACCTACCCACATTCATGGAGTTTTAGGTATTATGAAGGCTTATACTACCCGGGTAGGAGAAGGTCCTTTTCCGACGGAACTAAACGATGAAATAGGTCAGAGTATGCGGAGATATGGGGCAGAATTTGGAGCTACGACCGGAAGACCACGTCGATGTGGATGGTTTGATGCTTTGGTTACCCGGTATGCAGTACGGGTTAACGGGGTAAGTTCCATTGCAGTAACCAAATTAGACGTTCTAGATCATTATGAAAAGATTAAGGTTTGTATAGGATATCGTTATAAAGGAGAAGTCCTGACGGAGTTTCCCGCCTTACCGGAGATCTTAGAAGAAGCCGTTCCCATGTACGAGGAACTGGATGGATGGAAAACTCCAACCACCGGAATCGATTCCCTGGAAAAACTTCCTTATCTGGCTCGGAAGTATATTGATCGCCTCAGCGAACTATCCGAAGCTGAAATCTCGATCATTTCAACCGGACCCGAGAGACAACAGACGATCTATGTACCCGGTTCCCAAGTAACAAAATGGTTTAACTTGTAGAGCCTAAAATCCAAAGTCCAAAGTCCTAAGTTAAGATAACCCAGGACTTTGGGCTTTAGACTTTGGACTTTGGACTTTGATTGTATGAAACTTATTAATGCTGCCCTTACTAAAGCCAGAGATCACATCAAGACCCACGTTTTCTTAAAAGGTTTGCTCCAGTTGATTATCCTTGCACTGGCTGTTCTGTTAACGGGCATCCTGATATATGTCTCTATCCCACCCTCCTTCTATCTTAATCTGATCTTCGATATTCTCGTTGTACTGGCTTTCCTGTATGTTTCCATTAAATCCCTCATCTTACCCACCCTGCGAAAGCTCTCTGATGACGCGGTCGCCCTGACCATTGAAGAAAAGTTTCCGGATCTTCAAGATAACCTGATCAACTCGGTTCAACTCTCCAGGGAACTCAAAAAAGGCCCTCAGGGGATCTCGTTGGACTTAATTCGTAAATTGATTGCCTCTACCGAGGAACAGGTCCGTAAGTTAGACATCCAGAACATCGTGGATCGAACCGACTTACGTAAATATGCCAGATATAGTGGGATAGGTATGGTTATTCTTCTGGCTTTGATTCTCTGGAGGCCAGGGATTCTAAAAGATACCCTTAAAAATTTTCTTCATCCGGCAGAAGGGGCCCTATTAGCCCAGAAATTAAATCTGGAAATCGAGCCTAAAAATACGACGATTTTACGGAACAAACCCCTTAAAATTGTGGCAAGATCGGCATCGGATGTTTGGAAAGAAGTTCAACTAAACTATAAGTTTGAGAAAGAACCCTGGAAGCAGATCCAGATGAGTAACCTTGAAGCAAAGAAGGTCTTCCAGCACGAAATGAAATCTGTCCAGTATCCCTTCCAGTACTACGTTTCAGCCGGGAATTTTACTTCAGAGACCTATCAGGTTCAAATTGCCGACCCACCTGAAATTGGAGATATCACTCTTATTTACCAATATCCCCAGTATACCCGAATTGAGCCTAAAACCATAACAAATAGTGATGGAAACATAGAAGGTATTAAGGGAACCCAGGCACATATCATTCTTAAAGCCAATAAAAAGATTATTAAGGCTCAAATCGTAACCGATGATGGAATCCAAATTCCCCTACAGATCACCGATGATGTAAAGCTGGAAGGAGATCTGATAATTACGAAAACCCAGACGTATCATGTGGAAGTAGTTGATTCGGAAGGATTCCAAAATCAGGATTCTATTGAATATCAAATTACTGCACACCCAGATGAATACCCGACCATTGAAGTTCTGAAACCGGGACAGAATTTAACCGTCGGAAGTCGAGATGATATAGAATTGGCCTTTTCTGCAAAGGATGATTTTGGCCTTACAGCTATTTATCTTGTTTTCCAGGGTCAGGCGGAAGAAACCCGGGTTTTGATAAAAAAGTTTTCTCCAGGTAGTACCGACACTTCACCCGGACGCACGTACCTGGATAAGTTTACGTGGCGTTTAAGCAATTACACATTTCAACCGGGCCAGATCGTTAATTACCATTTAGAAGTTGAGGATAATGATACCATTTCAGGTCCCAAAAAGGGTAGTTCGGCCACTTATTCCTTAGAAATCTACAGTGAGGAGAAGCGGCATCAAGATTTAGTCAAGGCACAAGAAGAAGTTCATCAAAAACTACTGGAGTTATTGGCGGATCAGGTTGAGGCTCAGGCTCTGACCGAGGAGATGCGATCTGCTTTTCAAGAAAATCCCAGCAATCCCAAAGTATCTCCCCAGGATCTACAAAAAGCTCATCAGGCACAACAGGCTATTTCTGAAAAAAGCCAGAATCTTACCAGGAACTTAAAGGACATTTTAAATCAGATGGCCAAGGATCCCCTGAGCAATTTAGGGAGCTACATGGAGTTGAATCAAATTGGAAAAAACCTGGAAGATCTCCATGATTCGAAAATGGCCGAGGCTCAGGAGAGCCTAAAAACAGCCAAGGAAAGTCCCATTCGTTCTGAAAAGTCCGATGCACTGGATCAAGCGGCTCAAAAACAAGAAGAAATTGCCAGCGAGTTAGAAAAACTGGCCGCATTTTCAGATAACTTGTTAAAGAAAGAACGAATGCAGGATGTGGTCAAAACCAGTGAGAAACTCACGAGGACCCAGGATCAGTTGTTAAAAGATCTGGAAAAACTGGCCCAAAACCCGCAAGACCAGCAGCTTCTCAATCAACTCATGAAGGAATTAGAGAATCTTTCCCAGGCACTTAACGCTCTTATGAACCAGCTTTCTCAACTGGCCAATCAGTTACCCGATGAATTTTTAAATAATCCCAACGTAAAAAATCTGGAATTGGGTAACATGTCGGAGGCTTTAGAGAAAATTAAAGAGGCTCTTCAGAAGGGAGATCTTCAAAAAGCTCTGGAGGAGGCCCGGAAGTTGATGAATATGTTATCCCAGATGAATATGATCTTCCAAAATGCGGCCAACCAAAGCATGGCGAACATGATGCAGGGAGCGCAATCCAAAGCCATGGAAATGGCTAACAAATTGGGGGAGTTGGTAGAAAATCAAAAACGGGTTATTGAAGGAACCGAAAAGGTGGACAAGGCTTTGAAGGAAGCCTCTCAGCAGGAGGTAAACAAACTTTTGAAGGATGCTTTGGAGCGGATGAAGAGGATTGCATCGAAGATTCCGGGTCAAATGTCCAGGGCAGAAGGGGAGATGCAGACCGTTCCTGACATGTACTATTCGACCTATAATCAATTTCAAGATATGCAAGAGCAGCTCCCTAAAATCTTGAACGGATTGAATCAACCCAGACTTGGAGAGGTTAAAGATGCTGTAGAAGAATCCCTTCGAGATGTAGAAGCTGCAGAGGTCCTGGCTAAACCCTTCACCCGGGGGGTCCCTCAGCTCCAGAAGAAACTGGATGAGTTGAAAAACCTGGAAAGCCTTTATCAGGCCCTAAACGAAGAGCTGGATCGATTAGGAGGTGCCGAAGGCCAGGCTATGAGTCCTTCCCAGGAATCTCAAATGAAAAGTTTAGCCGGTAAACAAGGTCAACTGCAACAGGATACTGGAGAGCTGAAGGAAAAGCTAGCTAACCTTTCCAAACTAACTCCGTTCCTCAGCCCTGATATTGCCGATAACTTAGGAGAAGCTCAAGATCAAATGGGATCTGCTAAAGAAAAACTGGGGAATAAAGAAGCCGGAAAAGCTCTTTTGCCTGAAAGAGAAGCTCTTTATCGCCTGGAACAGGCGCAGCAAGGTCTCCAGCAAGGTATGCAGCAGATGGCTACCATGCAACAAATGGGTGGCATGGCCATGCCCCAGTTCGCCATGAGACCGGGTATGCAACCTGGAAACTTCCCCAATTTCCAATTCCCGAATCCCAATACCGCTCCCAACAGCGGCGGGATTATGGGTAGCTCCACCGAGGATATTGAAATTCCATCCGGTGCCGATTTCCAGGTTCCAAAGGAGTTTCGAGAAGAGCTGCTAAAGGCAATGAAGGAAGGGATTCCGCAACCTTATGAGGATCTGGTGAAGGATTATTACAAACAGTTATCGCAGTAAAAGTATAAGACTTTCCATGGGAAAATAGTGGTAACATCATTCTCTGTCCCTCACCCCTTGACCCCTCTTCCCCTCCCTCACCCTCCCCGTCCACGGGGAGGGAAGGGGTGGAGGTGGAGAGGGGAATCGGCAGGTCTCCAGACCAACTTCCCACAGGAGGTTGCAACCGTTTGCTTTACTCTCTTCTCCTGAAGCTTCAGGAGAGGAGGAGCGAGGAAGTGAAGTGGCGAGACGCCTGCACCTCCAGGTAACAGGAAGAAATAAAAACAAAAAGTCCCAGAAAATTCTGGGACTCTAATTTTTAAAGGGTTATAACTCTATTTATTAGAATGGCCTTGTTGCTCCCGCAAAGCGGCTTTGCGGCTCAGTCGAATCTTTCCCTGCTTGTCGATTTCCAGAACCTTAACCAGAACCTCATCACCTTCTTGCAATTCATCGGTGACGGTACGAATGTGACGATCGGAGATTTGAGAGATATGAAGGAGTCCATCGGTTCCTGGGAAGATTTCGACAAAGGCACCGTAATCCACGATTCGCTTAACGGTTCCCAGGTAGATTTTTCCTTCTTCAACCTGCTGAGCTATGCCCTGAATGATGCGGAGGGCCTTGTTGGCAGATTCTTCATCGGCAGAGAAGATGTTAATTTTACCGTCGTCATCGATATCGATCTTTACCCCTGTTTCTTCCACAATACTCCGAATAACTTTTCCACCCGGTCCAATGACATCTCGAATCTTGTCCTTATTGATATAGAAGGTCAAAATACGAGGTGCATAACGGGAAAGCTGTTTCCTAGGTTCGGCCAGGGTTTCCGCCATCTTATCCAGAATGTAAAGTCTTCCTTCTCGAGCCTGGGCCAGGGCCTGGGTAAAGATTCCCCGGGTAATACCTTTAATTTTAATATCCATTTGAAGTGCGGTAATACCCTTGCGGGTTCCGGCTACTTTGAAGTCCATATCCCCGAGATGATCTTCAATTCCGGAAATATCGGATAAGATCACGACTTTATCCCCTTCTTTGATAAGCCCCATGGCGATTCCGGCTACAGGAGCCTTAATAGGAACCCCCGCATCCATTAAAGACAGTGTACCTCCGCAAACAGTTGCCATGGAGGAAGAACCGTTAGATTCCAAAATATCTGAAACAATCCGAATGGTATAGGGGAACTCTTCATTACTGGGAATAACAGGAGCTAAAGCTCGCTCAGCCAGATAACCATGGCCTATTTCTCGTCTGCCAGGTCCTCGAAGGAACTCTACCTCACCGACACAGAAGGGAGGAAAGTTATAATGGAGCATGAATCGCTTAGAAGCTTCCCCTTGTAAATCATCTAGCCGTTGCTCATCCTCCGCAGTACCTAAGGTAGATACTACCAGGGCCTGGGTTTGACCTCGGGTAAACAAAGCGGACCCATGGGTCCGAGGTAAGAGACCTACTTCACAAGTAATGGGACGAATATCCTTGGGCCCCCTTCCATCCGCCCGTCTTCCTTCCTCGAGAACCGCTTTACGAAGGACCTCTCTCTCTGTTTTATGGAAAGCTTCCTTGATCTCCAGGGATAAAGCTTCCAGCTCTTCTTCTTCAAATCCGGCAATGGTATCCTCATAGATTTTCTTAATCTGATTTTGGTATTCCACTTTATCCGGATAGCTTTCGGCTAAATAAACCGCTTGACGGATTTTATCCATGGCCAGACTACTGACCTTCAAGGCGATACTTTGATCCTTCTCTACAGGCTTTATCTCCTGTTTGATTACAGGAATCTGTGCAGCCAGGTCTTTCTGAAGCTTTACAATCTGTTTTATTTTTTCCTGCCCAAACTCAATAGCTTCCAGTATATCTTCTTCGGGTACCTCCCTGGCATCACCTTCCATCATAACTACCGCATCTTCAGTCCCGGCCATCACCAAATTAATATCACTCTTCTCCAACTGCTTGTAAGGGGGATTCAGGACCCATTTCTTATCAATGCGCCCTACCCGAACCGCTCCTATCGGACCCATAAAGGGAATGTCTGAAATGGTAAGAGCTGCAGAAGCTCCAATAATAGCCAGGATATCCGGACTATTAATTTGATCTACAGACAGGACGGTCGCAATGATTTGAATTTCATGATGATAACCTTCTGGAAAGAGGGGTCGTACCGGTCGATCGATGAGTCTGGAAATTAAAACTTCACGGTCACTGGGTTTACCTTCTCGCTTAATAAAACCACCTGGGATTTTACCCGCTGCATAAGCTTTCTCTCTGTACTCGACCATTAGAGGAAAGAAGTCAATACCTTCCCGAGGTTCTTTACTTGAAACTGCCGTAACTAAAACAATCGTATCTCCCGATTGAACCCATACGGCCCCGTTGGCCTGCTTGGCCACCTTGCCGGTTTCCAGTGATAATATTCTTCCCTCTAAATCTAATTCTACTCTATACATTCTTTAAAACGCCTCCACGTTATTTACGTAATCCAAGCTCTTTAATAATAGCTTTATATCGCTCAATGTCTTTTCTTTTAAGATATTCAAGAAGTCGACGTCGTTTACTCACTAACTTTAAAAGACCCCGCCTGGAGTGGTGATCTTTATGATGAATTTTAAAATGATCGGTTAAGTGATTAATTCGTTCAGTTAAAATAGCTATTTGTACTTCTGGAGAGCCGGTGTCTGTATCGTGAGTTTTATGGTGCTGGATAATTTCCTGCTTTCGCTCTTTAGTAACAGCCATTGGTTTCTCCTCCTCTCTGAAATTTTAAGGCTTGAAAAAGTAAAATTATTCTCATTTCAATATACTCGTAAAATTTTTCTTGTAAAGGGAAAACTGTATAAATCTTGCATTAACCCTTTATGAAAAAGATAGTTGTACCACCCTGAAGTTACAATGGATAAATAACTTTTACAGGTTGTACCGTCCAATCTCCCTGGGAATCCGGTATAAGCTTTACCACTGCAAAAAAATTACCCTTTGCCTCATACCCCCGGTAATAACCCTGGGAAGGGTCACTATCCTGTTGGGGTTGAAGAGACAAAGAAGGCAAAAGATTAAGGGGTTCTTTTGACCGGTCTAACTTTACAAAAGTCCCCCGAGCCAGAAGCCGGCTCGTTTTTTCATCAAAATAAAGGGCAGGCAGAGTTGCTAAAGCTTTATCTATGGGAATCAAGTATCTTTCTGCAATCAGCGACGGGGAAAGGGATCTTAAAGTTTCAAAGGGTATGGCCTCATCCAGCCCAAAGGACCCTACCCGGGTTCTCCTCAATTCCCAAACACAAGCTCCACATTTTAACCGTTCACCTAAGTCTGACACTAAAGTTCGTATATAAGTTCCATGGGAGCAGGTAACTTGAAAACTTACAAAAGGAAAATGAATCTCCAGAATCTGAAGATCATAAATCCTCACTTTCCTTGGGGTACGTTCGATTTCCTGACCCTGTCTGGCCAGTTCATAAAGTCGCCGACCTTTTATTTTAACAGCCGAGAACATAGGAGGAATCTGATCTATTTCCCCCACGAAACTTTGGATTCGCTCCCTCAGTTCCTCCTCAGAGACAACAACGGGCTTTTCGGATAGAACCCGACCTGTGAGATCCTGGGTATCTGTGGTAACTCCCAACTTCATCGTTACTCTGTATTCTTTGGTTGACTCGACCAGAAACTCGACAATTCGGGTCGCTTTACCAATACATAGGACTAAAACTCCCGTTGCATAAGGATCGAGAGTTCCCGTATGACCGATCTTTTTAATTTTCAGGAATCTTCGAACTTGAAGAACGACTTCATGGGAAGTCAACCCCGCAGGTTTATCAATGGGAAGCACACCGTCCATACTACCTATACCTCATTGATTACCGTATATTATATACCCCCTGTTCAACAAAAGGAGGCCTTCCGAATTTTTTCTAATCCCTGGAGATCACGATCCACTCGGCTCCCTCAATGGCTTTATTGGGAATAACGTGGAGCTTTCCTTCGCTGTCCATAATTCGGGTTTTCCGAATATCGATACGCTGGATAACTCCTTCGACCCCCGCGGCTTTCACCTTATAGCCGATTTCAAAGTCATCATCGGTGACTAAGAACAACCCGGCAATGATATCTGCGGTGGTTCCAGAAGCAGCATTGGTAACGGCCAGAGCTACAAGAGCCACAGAACCTGAAACCGCCAGGGCAATCTGACTTAACCCGAGGATCTGAAATAAGGCGGAGATAAGAATGACCCAGGCCAATATCGTCACTGCTGAAATCCCTAAAGAAACAATACTCGGAGAGATTCTTAGAGAATTTAAGATTCGATGGATAAACTTTGTAAGGGCACGAATTAAAAAGATACCGATAACCAATGCAATCAGAGCACCTAGAATTTTAGGGAAATAACTGAGAATTTCATATGCAAGAACTTCTATTCGATCCATATATACCTCCTCATTGACTTATAGGAAAAACTTCTCTGAAAACTCCAAAGCCCAGGATGATCTCCTGCCAATTTGCCTTACATAAAAATAAGTTATCATTGCAAGGAACAAAGCAACAAACCAATTGGAGGCAGAAAGATTGCTTCGCGGGATTACCCCTTACGGATAAAACAAAAATACTTCCCTAAGGCTATAAAATATTTTAGTCGAATTCAATCTCATGCTTAATCCAACTATTTTTGCTTGACCCTTTAATCGCCCTTTTATAATTTTATAATATTCCTAGCTTAGGCCTATTGTACTTAGGCATATTGTCTTTTGCTTTATATTCGCCTGGAAATACTCCCGGCGCAGCTAAAAAATTAGCCGAGCCACAAGGAGTCATCTAAGATAAGAATTTTGGGTTTAGGTTGCTGTTTTAGCGGTGGTTAGAGGATCAGGTTACCTAAAAGCCGTCCTTTTTTATCGGTTCGATATTCACCGTACCTAAGAGTTGGATCAGGCTCCATGGAGACCGGCAAGGAAAGGTCTGCTAGAGAAAGTATATAATATGGATAATAGAAACTTACAAACCCATCGGGCAGAAGTCTGGGCAAGAGAGGCTGCCTATGAACCTTACGTGGGCCGTTGGAGTCGGCTTGTTGCACAAGAGTTCTTGAAATGGCTTGCAGTACCGCCGGGAAGTCGCTGGTTGGATGTCGGATGCGGAACAGGAGCCCTCAGCCAGACTATGCTTCAAAGAGCAGCCCCCTTTGAAGTTACGGGGATAGATCGTTCTGAGGATTATATTACTTTTGCTCGAGAGCAGGTGCGGGGTGAACGGGTGTACTTCCATGTCGGAGATGCCCAGGCATTACCTGTAAAGACTGCAACCTATGATGCAGTTGTTTCCGGCCTCGTACTCAATTTTGTTTCACAACCTCCTCAGATGATAGCTGAAATGGCGCGTGTGACAAAGCCAGGGGGTACCCTGGCTGCCTATGTCTGGGACTACGCCGGGAAAATGCAGCTTATGCGTCATTTCTGGAACGCGGCGGTGGCACTTGACCCGGTCGCCTTCAATCTCGATGAAGGACGACGCTTCCCTATCTGTAAACCCGAACCACTCAAAACACTTTTCCAATCCATCAATTTGAAAGATGTGGAGGTATCTGCCAGAGATATTTCTACAGATTTCAAGGACTTTGAGGATTATTGGTCACCATTTCTGGGGGGTCAGGGGCCTGCACCTGGTTATACCATATCTTTGAGCGAAGAGCATCGAACAGCTCTTCGGGAAAGGATACGTGCCGCATTACCCTTTGCTTTAGATGGCTCAATTCCCCTTGTCGCCAGGGCCTGGGCTGTACGCGGGATACGCTAAAAGATAGGACTCAGACGGCGTGGAATCGTTAGATTAACCTGAATTCTGAAGACTTGGAATTTATTCCTGCGGTGGAACCCCTTGCTTTTTTATCTCCTTCTCCGCTTCAGATTTGATCCGATCCCACTCCCCTACAGCTTCCTGCCGAATTTTCTCAGAACAGGCTTTACAAATAGAAGTAGTTTCGACTTCCACGATCCCACAAATCATACAAAGCTTTTTTTTAGCTTTTTTATCCATTTAACCACGGACGAGGGGCTGAGGACTCTGGACTACTAAAGGTTTAAACACTCTAAAGGTCCGAATACCTTCCTCAACCAGTCTTTTATTATTTAAAACATTATCTTCTAAATCCACAAAACGTTGAAGTTTTAGAAAACTCTTTTCTCTTAATAAATGGATTACCTGGGATTTATTCCCATGTTGGAGGGGAACCACATATTCAACATCCCGAACCCATTCCCAGGGACTTTTGTAAGTAGACAGATAAAAATCCTTATCAGCAAAGTCATCGTAGAGTTGGATAAGATTCTCTCGATGAGCTTCGGAATGTGGTCCCTGGGTCATAAGAGCAAATATAAAATAGTGACCCCACCAGAGCATCCACCGAAAGGTTAAAATATTTACTTTGTTGAAACACTTGGGATAGTCCAGATAAATATAAGGAAACCCTCGATAATGCTCTCCCTTAACAAACTGGCTATTTTTCAAATCAAATTCGGGAGGGGCAATAAACTGAAGGCCCTGAACTTCACCTTTGAGCTGTTGATGAAGCTCTGTTAACAGTGCCAGGACTTTTTGAGTAATCGAAGTTTTTAACCTGAAGAACTCAATATTTCTTAAAACTGCTTTCTCTTCCGGGGTGAAGGTAATTAATTCGGAACTCATGTAGGATCTATACCTTTGCAGAAGAAATGATTTTCATTCACCGCAAAGGAGAAAGTATAGAGAATTCAGAGGCTTACGTTCCCTGGGTCTTCTCCGGGTTCTTTGCGGTTTTATGTTTTTGTTAACTTTTAAGAGTTTATCAAAAACTGCAAAGGTATAGCTAAACCATCCCTTTACAGGTAGGATTAATCGGCTATATAAACATCCGATCCTTCTACTTTAACCTTGTAGGTTTTAACCTTAGAAGCCGGGTTTATGGTATTGATCCCGGTACGTACATCAAATTGCCATCCATGCCAGGGACAGGTCACCACCGTACCATTTAAGGAACCTTCTCCGACAGGACCTCCCCGGTGGGGGCAGACGGCGCCAATGGCATAGCAAGTTCCGTCGACTTTGAAAAGACCAACCTCTTCGCCGTTGAAATCAACAATCATCCCTTGATTTGTGGGAATCTCCTCGATTCTTGCAACCTTTACGAATTCACTCATATTAAATCCCTCCTTCTCTTTTGGAAATCCGTTTTTCCCTGAGAAAACGGATTTCCCTGGCTAGGGAACCATAATCACCTTCATCGCTTTCTTCTCTGTTAAAAGTTGGATACCCTGAGAAAAGTACTCCAGGGGGAGCCGATGGGTAATCAGAGGGGTTACGTTGATCTTTCCAGTTTCCAGGTACTTTAAAGCGTGGGCCAGATCTGTGGGAGCTGAAGAATAACTGCCATACAGCGTAATTTCTCGATGATAGAGAACATTAGGGTCTAAGAGAGCCATGGAACCGGGCGGGACACTGGCGAAACAATTGATCACCCCTCCATCCCTTACCAATTCCAGTGCCTGAATCAAGGTTTCTCCGGTCCCTGCTGTAAGTATCACAGCGTCTACCCCACGTCCTTCCGAAAGCTCCAGAACCGTTCTTTTGACTTCTTCCGGTTGAGCTTTTACAACTTTAACTGCACCGGCCTGAAGGCCCATTTCAAGCCGATAATCTATAAGGTCCACACCGATAACCTGAACCTGGAACAGGCCCATCAGCTGAACCATCATGAGGCCCATGGGGCCTAACCCTATAACCAGGGCCGTATCACCCGGTTGAAAATTACATCGCCTGACACTTTTAAGACAACAGGCCAGCGGTTCCATAAAAATCGCCTGATCATAGGATAACTGCGGAGGAATCAAAAAGGTTGTCTGATTGGTATGAAGTTCTGGAACGCGGATGTACTCAGAAAATCCGCCAGGATCTACATTTGAGGCCTTGTAGAACCGACACATGGCATAATTTTGGTGTCGGCAATAATGACAGTTGTAACAGGGAACATGATGGGCCACTACGACCCGGTCCCCGACTTTAAATCGTTTAACCTGAGTACCGGTCTTTACAACTTCGCCGGCTATCTCATGGCCTAAAATGGCAGGGGGGATAACTTTCCGGTTTAAAATTTTAACCAGATCTGTCCCACAAATACCGCTTGCTCTAACCCTGACCAACAATTCTCCCGGACCGATTTCCGGCTCTTGCAAATTCTCAACCCGAATATCTTCTTTATCGTAATAAACCGCTACTCTCAAGTTCCGAAACTCTTTATCAAGAAGTATGGGGGGGCCAGGAGACCAGGTTGTAAAAATGGCTGCCTCCCCCTCAACTCCCACACTCCCATACTCTGAGCCCTCTGCTAGCCCACAGCCTGACTTCGCTGATACTCCCTTGCGAGCCTTTCCTGTTCTCGTGGATTCGAGATGAATTCCCAGGGCAAAGGGGTTGAGGAAAGATTAGATCTTCCGGCCAGACAGGCTTCCCAATCCAGCCCTATTTCTTTAGCGGCTCGTTCCCAGTTTCCTCGACAAGCATGGATGGCTACTAGAAATTGACCCATGCTTCGGTCTCCACGGGACAAAATTCCTTCCAGATAGGCCGTCCGTAAACTCTCGGGTTTTAATTCAACATTCCTTACCTGACTCAGTCCTTTTCGAATATAATTCAGTTTACGTTTAACCTCCTTCATACTGACCATAGGACTCCACTGAAAAGGTGTGAGGGGTTTGGGAATAAAGGGATTAATACTCAGGCTAAGTTTTCCAAGCTTTCCGGTTATTTTGGCTTTTTCTAACATTTTCTGCCGAATTTTTAAAGTAATTTCAATCAAACTGTCTAGATCTTCATCGGTTTCTGTGGGAAGTCCGATCATAAAATAAAGCTTTAGATTGGGAACTCCTTTGTTCAGAATCTTCTCGGCCCCTTCTATCACTTCCTCGTCGGTCATCTCCTTTCGGATAACCCTTCTCAATCTTTCCGAACCGGCTTCTGGCGCAATCGCCAAAGTCTGAATACCACTATAAGCGATGGTATCCAGGAGAACATCTGGGAGCCGATCGATACGAAAAGAAGACACGGAAACCTTGACACCTAACTCCTTAAGCCCCTGACAAAGTTTATCTAATCCCCGATAATCACAAATATCTGAACTCACCAGTCCTACCTTTTGAATCGGTGGAAATCCTCGTTCCGCGTCCATCCGAAGTCTCTCTCGAATAATATCTAGGACAAAATCCGGTGGGAGCATCCGAAATTTGGGGTAAACATAGCTTACGGCACAAAAACGGCAGAGTAAAGGGCAACCTCGGGATACCTCGATAAGGAACATTTCGCTGAATTCCGTTTCATCGGTAATAATTGCCGAGTAAGCGGGATACAATTTAAAATCAGAAACTTTTTGCTTCTCGATGGTTATGCGGGAAGAAGTCAGGGAAGGAACATATACACCCGGTATCTGAGCAGCCCGTTCCAGATGTTTTTTTCTGGGAACCCCTCCATCCTCCAGGAATAAGGAGAGATATTCCTCTAAAACCTCCTCACCATCTCCGATGATCATCAGGTCGGCAAAGTCTGCAAGGGGTTCCGGGTTGATGTAGGTAATAGCTCCTCCGATTAGAATAAGGGGATAGCGCTCATCCCGATCTACCGACTTAAAAGGTATGCGGGCCAGTTCCAGGATTTTGAGAAGATTCACATAATCATTCTCAAAAGAGACTGAAAAAGCCAGAATATCTACGTCGGTCACCAACCGTTGAGACTCCAGCGTTAGAAGAGGAATATTTTGACGAAGGTATATGACCTCATCCTCCGGATCCGGGAGGAAAACCCGCTCACATCGGGTATCCGGTCTCAAATTAAGGTACTTATAGATGGTCTGGAATCCCAGATTCGACATGCCCACATAATAGGTATTGGGGTATGCCAGGGCAAGGGTTAAAGAAGCTCCCGTCGAGTCTTTAAAGGGCATAGGTCTTTCTTTACTTAACAGAACCTGATATTTCTTTTTTAACTTCCAGTTCATGCCTATCCCATCTACCCCTTACTCCCTCAGTTACCCCCCTATTTGAGACATGGTCCGGGTCGTTCGTTTAAAGGAGCTATCGTTGATATGGTGTTTTAACTCTTTTCCTTTCACTGCCTTGAGCAGAATTTGTTCTAACTCCTCATCTGAACAGCCGTTTCGTAAAGGGGTCCTCAGGTCAGTTTCTACCTGGGAGAATAAGCAGGTACGGAACATTCCGTCCGCCGTCATCCGGATTCGGTTACACGTGGAACAAAAGGGTTCACTGACCGGATTAATAAAGCCAATCTGACCAATACCATCCTCAAACTGATAATTTTTAGACGTAGAACTGGGATCCTCTCCCCCCATGGGAACCAATTTCATATATGTAGTGTTGATCTTCTCCAAAATTTCCTTCCCCGTCAGGACATCTTCTTTCTTCCAAATTCGATCCGCTTCCAGTGGCATAAACTCTATGAACCGAATAATGTAAGGTTTCCTTCTGGCCAGCCTGGCAAAATCAATGATTTCATCTTCTGTAAATCCCCTCATAGCTACCACATTCACCTTAATAGGCCGTATTTGCGGGTATTTTTCCAACTCCTCCAAACCTTCCATGACTTTATGAAGGGCATTTCGGCGGGTGAGCTTGAAAAATTTTTCCTTAACCAGAGAATCCAAACTCACATTGATACGTTTAAGTCCTGCAGCGGCCAAATCCCCTGCCAACTCCTTAAGAAGAAAACCGTTGGTCGTTAAACTTAAATCTTCAAGGCCTTCAATTTGAGATAATCTCCTAATGAGATTAGCAACCCCTTTTCGAACCAGAGGTTCTCCACCGGTTAGACGAATCTCCTTAACTCCCATCCTTACCACAATCCGAACTATCCGCTCGATTTCATCGAAGGTTAACAGCTTCTTACTATCAAACCAGTCTAATCCTTCTTCGGGCATACAGTACACACATCGGAAATTACAACGGTCGGTTATCGAAACCCGCATGCTTCCCATCTGTCGATTATAACTATCGATTAATTTTAATTGCATAATTCTGACCGCCTCCTGATAACTTCGCACCGGCGAGAAATCTCAAAACTTTTATCTTCCTTCAAGGTTTTTGATAAGAATTTTACACCATTATATTAAGATAATACCTCATCATTCTGGGGGGTAGATCGATTCTAAAAATCGCCGTGAGAATATTGAAATTTTAAAGGAGATCAGAAAATCTGAGCTTGCTTGAGCCTTTAAGTTTAACTGAACTGTAAGAACCTTATTTGACCAGAATGAGCTTTAAAGAAGTTAAGATCAGAATTTCTAACGTAGAAGGGCCTACTTCCGGGTAGGGCAAGTATGCCATTAAGATGAAGGCTTAGTTTCTACTTTCTCCGGTTTGGATTTGGCCACTTCTACCACTTTAGGTTGCTTATTTCTCGGTCCGGGTTTCTGAAAGCGTCCTTTACTACGTTTTTTGTTACGCTTTTTGAAAGACTTCAGACCTTTTTTAGCTTCAGCCTCCTGAGGATTCGATTTATATTTACCATCTACAATCATCTTAGCTAAAGGAGAATCGGATTCCTTAGCCGCTTCCAATAATTTTTTTCCTAAGCTTATCATTAAAATTTGCCTCCTAAAAAATAGTTTTTTAAACTAACTGGGTTAAGAGTTCTATTCCTGTCAGAAGACCACTTCCTTATGACGATGGGCATGGCAATCCAGGTTCACGGCGACGGGAAGGCTTGCTATATGGCAAGGAAAAACCTCAATATGCACATCTAAAGTCGTCACAGTACCTCCCATACCTTGAGGACCTATGCCCAGTTTATTAATTTTTTCGATCAATTCTTCTTCTAACTGAGCATAGAAAGGATCCGGGTGCCTTTGTCCCAGGGGCCGAAACAGGGCTTTTTTGGCTAGAAGAGCGCTCTTCTCCAGGTTTCCACCGATTCCTACTCCCACGACCAGAGGGGGACAGGCATTGGGACCGGCCTTCTTTACCACCTCCAACACAAAATTTATAATACCTAGAAGGCCATCCACAGGGCGTAGCATCCTTAAGGCGCTCATATTCTCCGCTCCTCCGCCTTTGGCCGCAACCATAATTTTTAATTTATCTCCAGGAACAAGATCAATATGTACAATAGCTGGCGTGTTATCCTGTGTATTTTGACGCCTTAAGGGGTCACGAACCATGGATTTTCTAAGATAGCCTGCCTGATAACCCTCTGCAACTCCTCGATTAATTGCCTCGATCAACCCAGATCCCTCGAAGCATACTTCCTCTCCCAGTTCTACAAAAACCACGGTGACCCCTGTATCCTGACACATGGGAACAAACTCTGTCGTAGCAATTTGTGCATTCTCTATAATTTGGGTTAATACTTCGATTCCAATAGGAGATTCTTCCTGTTGCAGAGCCTTTTGAAATCCGATGCTCATCTCTTCGTTTACCAAACAACAAGCTTCTATACACAACCTTTTTACAGCTTCTGTAACTTCCGATAGCCTGATTCTCCGCACGCTTTACTTACCCTCTCCCTTTCCAATTCCTTTTCCTTCCAGGGAGGGGAATTTTCCCGGTCCCTGATAGGGGTCGGGTGAGCTTAATTTATAATCTTGAGCATGGATTTCTCGTAATTTACCATACTTAATTGAGCGGCCATGGCTTTGGCAATTTCCATAAACTGCCGGGCTTGCTGGGAATCAGGATGGGATTTAATAATGGGAATACCTTGATCTCCCCCGATGGGAATATCCGGATTAAGGGAAATTTCCCCCAGAAAAGGAATTCCGTATTGCTGGCTGGCCCTACGGCCTCCCCCATGCTTAAAAAGATCAATCCTTTCATGGCAATGGGGACATTCCAGGTAACTCATATTTTCGATAATACCTAAAACCGGAATATTCACCTTCTTGAACATATTAATGGCTTTAATCACATCGAGAAGGGCCACATCTTGAGGGGTTGTTACCACCACGGCTCCACTCACGGCAACCTTCTGGGCCAGGCTTAACTGAGCATCTCCAGTACCCGGGGGTAAATCCACTATCAGGTAATCCAGCTCTCCCCATTCTACATCGGTTAAAAGCTGATCGACCGCTTTACCGACCATAGGTCCGCGCCAGACCACCGGGGTCGAAGTATCGGGTAGAAGAAATCCCAACGAGATAAGTTTAACTCCATAACGAACCGGAGGGATCATTTTCTTTCCATAAGAAGGTGGAAGATCTTTAGAGCTTACGCCCATCATCATGGCCAGGCTGGGCCCGTAAATATCCGCGTCCATTAGCCCTACCGAAGCTCCACACTCAGCAAGAGCCACGGCCAGATTAACTGCAACAGTAGATTTTCCAACTCCCCCTTTACCACTTCCCACCGCGATAATATTTTTAACCCCTGGAACCGGTAAATGGTCACCAAATCCAGCCGATTGCACCCGTGAGGTCATTTTTACATCCACTTCGGTAACTCCGGGAATTGCCATCACAGCATTTCGAGCTTCGCTCTCAAGCCTCGCCTTGACTGGACAGGCCGGCGTGGTTAACTCTATGGTAAAACTTACCTTAGAACCCTCCACAGAAAGATCTTTGATGAAATTTAGAGAAACCAAATCACGATGCAAATCAGGATCTTTGACTTTACTCAAGGCGGCTAAAACCTGAGCCGGCGTGACTCCGTTTCCAGATAGCTCTTGACCGTTTCCCGTCGGTTTCTCTCCTGACGAAGATTTTTTCGACCAGAACATGCCCATTGATCCATCTCATCTAAAGCCTCATACGGGATCAGGAAAATTTCATGATCACCTTCCAATGATCCCTTCCTCCTTAATTCCTGTATGGCGCCTTAGATCTTTGATTAAAGATCCTTTAAAAAAATCTCTCAAATTTTATCCTCTCTCCCTATTTATCCTAGACCAGATCCCGGTCCCTTCATCCTCGACTTTAAAACAGCTGGATTGTAGAATAACCGGAATTTTTTCTCACCTTGGTTAATCTTCAACTGCAGGTCTGGTCGGGTTAAATCCATGACTTAACTCTTTTCGGAGTTGGAGTATAGAAATTTGGGGAGATCCTTCTCAACTCTCCTGTATTAGGATACGGTCAGGGATGGTTTTTGTCAAGGAAAAGAAATCCTACTTGACAAAGCAAAATTAAGGCTGTTAATTTCATAGCTAGCAAAGATGTTTGCTATAACGTAATGCGTAATAGATAGAGTGGCAGGTGGCTTATCTATCCTATTACGCAGGACTGAGAGCATAACCTCTTCATGGAACCTTTACCGATCGGTATCGATGCACCTCGATTCTCTCTTCCAGCAACAGGTGGGGGAACCGTAGCCCTGGAAGATTTTCTGGGTCGAAAAAACCTGGTTCTCGTTTTCTACTGCAAAAATAAAACCCCTGGCTGAAATAAACAACTCTCATCCCTGCGGGATGATAAAGAGCAATTCGAACAATTGGATACGGAAATTCTAGGCATTAACCCGGGTTCTCTTAAATCCCATGAGAATTACGTACGGGATTTTCAACTTAATTTTAAGCTTCTGAGCGATTCTGAACGTACCGTGACCAGGGCTTATAATGCCCTCAAAGAAGATGGTAAAAGCGTCCAAAGAACCGTTTACATCATCGATAAAACCGGAAAGATTCGATACGCAAAACAGGGTATGCCTTCGGATCAGGAACTTTTAGAAACCCTTAAAGCCATCGGTTAAATCTTTAAGACTTTTGAAAAGATGGAATGGCGTGAAATAAACCTGCTAAAAAAGTTTTCTGACGAGAAGTTTCAAAAGATCAATTTATTTGAAAGCGAGCGAATGTTTTGCGATATTTACTGTTTTAAACCGGGCCAGGAACAAAAAATCCATAAACATGAAGGCTCAGACAAGATTTATTATATCTTAGAAGGGCAGGGCCGTTTCAAAGTTGGATCCGAAGAAAAGGAATTTCAAGCCGGAACATCCATCTGGATTCCCCCAGGAGTTGAACATGGGGTCAAAAACTCAGGATCAGACCCTCTGGTTACCCTGGTCTTCATGGCTCCTAAACCCTTACACTAAACCTTATAGCTAACATGGGATGATGAAATGAAGAAATGGCTGCAAAAATTTTCACCCTTGAAGAAGCTAACCGATTAATTCCCAAATTACGAGCTATTTTAGCAGGAATCATGGAGAAGCGGGACAAAATCGCCGCCAGGCAAAAGGAAGTTTATGCGATTCGCAGGATCATAGACGGTAACGGGCATAATCCAGAAGCTTTAGGCCTTGCGGCCAAGGAACGGGAGTTAAAGGAGTTGATCAACCAACTCAACGAAGATATTGAAAAGATCAACAGTTTAGGATGTGAACTTAAAGATATTCACTTAGGTTTAGTGGATTTTCGCTCTATTCGGGAGGGACGAGAAGTTTATCTGTGCTGGAAGTTCGATGAAGATGAGATCAGTTTTTGGCATGATCTCCACACCGGATTTGCTGGTAGACAACCCCTTTTTTGATCAACAAAGACCCGGGGACGTTGGGTTTAGGATACGGAGACCTAGGAGTTTTGGACGCGGAGACGCGGAGATATTTCCCTGCGTCTCCCAGTCCCCGCGTCTCCGCGTCCAAAACTCCCGCATCTTCGCGTTCCGAAATCCCGCGTCTCCATATTATTTCATTGAATCTCCCTTTTAAAAAACAGGTTCTTATTTGCGTGGGCCCCCACTGTGGGGGTCGGCGTGGTTCAAGTAAAATCCGATCTGCTTTCCGCCAGGAGATTCTGATTAGAAGACTTCAAGACGAAATCAAAGAGACCCAGTGTATTTGTTTTGGGCTGTGTAATTTTGGTCCTAACGTTGTTATCTATCCCGATGGGATTTGGTATTACGGAGTTACTCCGGAAGATGTTCCTGAAATCATAGGAGATCACCTCATAGGGGGAAAAATTATTCAGCGACTTCTGTTTAACGAATCTGTCTAAATCGGGGGGGTAGTGGTAATACCTTGTAAAGTTAGTTTTGTGGAATTCTCTGCCCTCACCCCCGGCCCCTCTCCCACGCTGCGGGAGAGGGGAGATGGATAGAGGTGATCGGCCGGGCCACTTTACCACCCACTTTCTAAAGACCATGCCATATGACTTGTTACTTAAAAATGGAATCCTCACAACGGATTATGGGGTCTTTAAAGCCGACGTAGGGATAAAGGACGGGAAGATAGCTTTTCTGGGAAATTTAGATTCGCCCTTTCCAGGTGAAGTCCGGGAAACCCTGGACCTTCAAGGTAAGTATCTCTTCCCCGGTGTTGTAGATCCTCATTGCCATTTCGGTGAACCCGGCACAGCCGAGCGTGAAGATTTCGGTACAGGTACTCGAAGTGCCGCAGCAGGGGGGGTTACTACCGTTATTGAAATGCCGCTTTGCTTTCCTCCCACGGATAACCCCGAGCACTTCTACCTCAAACTGGCCCTCGCCCAGGAAAAAGCCGTGGTGGATTTTAGCTTGTGGGGAGGCCTGGTACCGAATAATCAGGAAGAAATTCCGAAGCTTTTTGAATTGGGAATTCAGGCCTTTAAAGCCTTCATGTGCTATACTTCTCACTATCCGCAGGTCACAGATGGAGAGCTGCTGCAAGGGATGAAAATAATCGCCGATCTGGGCGGGTTGGTCGGTGTCCATGCCGAGAACGACGGAATTATCAAATATTATACCCAACAACTCAAAAAAGCCGGACGTACCGATGGTAAAGCCCATGCTGAAGCGCGACCTCCCATTGCGGAATATGAAGCTATCTCCCGGGCCATTCTTTTGGCTAAAGAAGCTGAAGTAAATCTGCATATTCTCCATATGGGAATTGCCAGTGGAGCTAAACTCATCCACGAAGCAAAACAATCGGGAATTCCCGTAACTTTTGAAACCTGTCCCCATTATTTAACCCTGACAGAGGAGGATCTTCTTCGACTGGGGCCTTATGCCAAGTGCAATCCGCCCCTGAGGAGCCGAGAAAATGTAGACGCCCTCTGGGAGTATGTTCTTAATGGGACCCTCGATATGATTGTCTCCGATCACGCTCCTTATACCATTGAAGATAAAAATAAGGGCTGGCAGGAGATCTTTGCAGCTCCTTCGGGTATTAACGGAATCCAGACTCTACTTCCTCTGATGATCAGTGAAGGCGTCCACAAACGCGGCTTGAGCCTCGTCCACTTAGTCCGTCTGGTCTCGACCAACCCTGCCAGACGGTTCAAATTGTATCCTAAAAAAGGAACCATCCGTATCGATTCGGATGCAGATCTGGTAGTTGTGGATCTGGATGCCCAATGGACGGTTAAAAAAGAAGATCTCTTCTATAAAAATCTCTGGAGCCCTTATGAAGGATGGACCCTCAAGGGAAAGGTTCTTACTACCTTCATCCGTGGAAAAAAAGTCTTCGAAGAAGGGAAAATCCTTGCAGAACCCGGCTATGGTAAATGGATAGCCATGGGGAGCAGTTAAACGCTCATTCTAGAAATCGCTCTTTCAATTCCGGCGTTGGAACTCGGCAGGCTTCTGTTTTACCAAACCATTTATAACGATTTCTGGCAATGAAGTCATAAACTGCATCACGAATAAACGGTGGAACTACAATAAAAATGTATAACAGGGGCCAGAGTCCCTGTAACCTCTTGGCTATTCGTAGAGCGGCCGCCGATTTGGTATAAGACTTTTCCCCCTCTATAAGAATCAGGGTATCCAGGGCTGTTGGGGAGAGATTAAATTTTTTTAATAATCTTTGACCAGCTTCGGATTGCAAAGGCGCAAAGCGAATACGTTTTTCCGGATCTCGATCCATGACAAAGTTTATACCGGCATTGCAAAAATTGCAAACCCCATCGAATAAAACGATTGCCTGGTCCATGCCTGTCTTTTTACTTTAAACGCTCCCAAACCAGGATCAGAATTTGCTGATCACCGGCTTGCTGGAAGGGAGGAGTTTTAAGTGTCAATCGATCCCCGGAAAACTCGAAGAACCGTTTCTGATCGGTACCGATCCAATTGGGATACATACTGAGCTTCAAATGATGAACCACGAAACCTTCTTTTTCGTTAACCTCGTAAGTACCGCAGTAGGCAAAATACCCCTCGAAGGCTGACTTTATCTCTTCAGGAGTCCCGCCTAAAAAGTTATTGGAAGCAAACTTTGGGCGATTGGCACGGGTCAACTGTACACACATGTGACCCTTCCCATCATACATAATCCAGCCATCGGCATCCGGACCCATAGGATAGCTTACCTCTCCATTGGATTTTACCTGTTGGAAAGAGACCAGTTTCCAGGTCCCTGTGAATTGTTCCTCTGCTTTTCCTGAAGACTTTTGGGGACCTGAAGAAGATTCCTGTTGGCCCAGGGCATAGTTGGTAACAAAAATGAAACCCACAAGAAGAACCGCTAAACGGAGATATTTCTTTATAAACCTGTCCATGTCGTTACCCTCCTGGGGAACACCCTCAACCCTTTACCTTTCAGGGGAGGAGACTGAGGGAGTTCCTAAGGTCATACGAATCTATCTTTTTAACTCTCGACCCTCACCCTTGGCCCCTCTCCCACAGCGTGGGAGAGGGGAACAAGCAGGTCTCCAGGTCAATTTCCCATGTGTCCCCTCTCCCGAAGCTTCGGGAGAGGGGTGTAGGGGTGAGGGTAGAACGGTTATTCCCTTTAACTCTTGGCTTTGGGTTCAGCATAAACAACAGGAAGATTGTCGACTACAAAGTCCATAGGATTAATCTACTACCAACTTCTTCACAATCTCATATAATATCCGGATGCCGAATCTTACATTTTCTACTGAGATACGCTCATCATTTCCATGGAAGAGGGCCAGATCCTGGTCGGCAAGTTTAAAAGGTACGAATCCATAACTGGGAATCCCCTTTTTTCGGAAATAATGGGAATCGGTAAATCCAACCAGAAGCGGTCTGGTCACTACCGCTCCAGGATGGTATTGTTTAGCAATCTCCCGGATGACCTGGATGAGTTCTGAATCGGCCGGAGAGGCGCTGGTCGGGGTAAAAGCCAGAATAGGCTCGATATTAATAGAGTCATCTTTGATAACCTTCCGGATCTCTTCCAGAAATGCTACGGGATCCTCGCCGGGGAGAAGTCGGACATCAATTTGAGCGGAAGCCTCCGGTGGAATAACATTGACTTTGTTGGAGCCTTCTAACATGGTTACCGAAATAGTATTCCGAATTTCAGCGTTTGAGCGGAGGTTCCTGGTAAATTGGGCGACAAAAGCAGGATCCTGGAGAGCCGATTTTAAATCCTTCAACTTTTCTCGGAAAGGTCCCGGTGCAAAATCGGCAAGATCGGCATAAAAATTCTGAACATCGGGGACTACCTTAATAGGGGTTTGATATTCGATGATCCGATGAAGAACTTCGATTAATTTGTTTACAGATGAATCGGCTCTAGGCATTGATCCATGACCAGGGGTACCTGTAGCCGTTAATCTTAACCAGAAGGGGGTTTTTTCAGAGATGGCTATCCCATAATGTTCAACTTTTCCATCCCTCACGTAGATCCATCCAAACTCGTTTAATACTACCCCTGCATCCCGGATAAGGTCGAAGTGTTGATCGATCATGTAACCGACACCGTAGCGACCTCCGGCTTCTTCGTCGGCTGTTCCCAAAAAGATAACGTCTCCTTTCAAAGGAATCTCCTGACGTTTTAGAATCAAGACGGTCATGAGTTCCAGGATTCCCATTCCCTTCATATCAATGGCTCCCCGTCCCCAAATATAGCCATCGTGGATCACGCCACTGAAAGGTTCCATGGACCAGAACCGCCGGTCCGCCAGAACGACGTCCATGTGATTCAACAAAATGATAGGCTTCTTCGAGCCATCTCCTTTAAGACGAACATAGATGTTTCCTCGTCCAGGTGCCGATTCAAAGATTTGGCTTTCGATTCCTTCTCGATCAAAAATAGATTTGAAAAATTGGGCGGCCAGAATCTCGTTTCCGGGTGGATTGGTCGTGTCAATCTGAAGATACCGGCTTAGAAGAGAAATGGCTTCTTCTTCTAATGCTTTCCAATCCGGACTGCCTTTTTCGTACTTTACCATAGAACCTCCTTCTCTGTTATAAACCCTTCTATCGGTTTCCAGAAGTACTCCCCTTGTTTATCGGCGGTTATTTCCAACGCTCCTAGATTAAACGCGAACTTACCGTATCACCGGTCATGGGAAAGGTCAGGATTAACCGATCATCAGAGACCTGGAAAAACCGTTTTCGAACGGTATTTACCCAGTTTGGAACCAGACTACCTTCCAGATAGTGTGTTACACTTCCCTCCTCCTCGTTAACCGTATAAGTACCCCAATAAGCAAGATATCCCTCAAACGCCGCTATCTTTTCTTCTGAAGTAGCTGTCAAAGGATCATTAGAGGCAAACTTCCGAAGATCGGTACGCATCAATTGTACCGACATATGACCCCTTCCGTCATAACTGATATAACCTTTAACCTCTCGTCCCATCGGATAAACTGGGGTTCCATCTGCCCGCTGCTCCTCAAAGGAAACCAATCTCCAGGTACCTGCAACAGGATCTCGAGTTTTTATATCTGAATTCACGCTCAGTTGATAAAAGAAGAAACACTCCCTACACTCCTCCAGGAGGAATTTATGAGATATCTCTCCGGCTACCCCCTGGAGGGAAGGATAGGGGTATTTAGTTTTAGAAAAAGGCTATACTACTTTATAAAGTTAAATTTAAATAACCATTTTGCCCTCACCCCTACACCCCATCCACATGGGGATAAAAATGTTAGCCCGGTAGGGCGACCTGTTTAACAGGACGCTAACAGGGAGTCTGAAAAAATTCTGACCCTCCCTTCAGGCAGCCCCTCCCTCCCCTCCCCGCATGCGGGGAGGATTAGGGTGGAGCGACCCCCATACCCATCAGGCTAAGAAGGGGAAAAGCCTTAAATCCTTAGCTTGATGCCTATGCCCTACACCCTTCTCCCGAAGCTTCGGGAGAGGGGCCGGGGGTGAGGGCAGAGAACCATACTTAAACCGATACAAATACTTCTTTTTTTATACCATGCGATGCCGGCCCTGTCAAGGATGATTTGGGATTCCGATCACATCCAGGATATCACTTTGTGATATAAGGAGAAAAATATGGACTGTCAAGGATGATTTGGGATTCCGATCACATC
>JAUQPW010000073.1 GCA_030550175.1 bacterium | reverse complement strand
GGTTAGGGTCGTCTTGCCGTGGTCTACGTGCCCGATGGTCCCTATATTCACGTGCGGCTTCGTCCGCTCAAATTTCGCTTTGCTCATCTGTAAAGACTATCCCTCATCGGTTGTTCGTTATCCCTTGTTAGCCAAGTAAACAACGGATAACGAACAACCGACAGGAGACGATTTAACCTTTTTTTCCTGAAACAATTTCCTGGGTAATATTATAGGGGGTTTCGCCATAATGAGAGAATTGCATGGTGTAGGTAGCACGCCCTTGGGTTCTAGAACGTATACTGGTGGCATACCCAAACATTTCAGAGAGGGGAACATTGGCCCTGATCACCCGGGCACCCCCTCGGGTCTCCATGTTAAGGACCTTTCCCCTTCGGGAATTTAAATCTCCAATGACATCACCTAAGTATTCGTCTGGAATTACAACTTCCACGTCCATAATAGGTTCTAGCAGAACCGGATCCCCCCGTTTACAGGCTTCCTTGAAAGCCATGGATCCGGCTATTTTAAAAGCCATCTCTGAAGAGTCTACTTCATGATAAGATCCATCCAGGAGCTCAACCTTTACATCTATGACCGGATAACCGGCCAGAGATCCTGTTTCCATGGCTTCGGCGATCCCTTTTTCTACTGCAGGTATATATTCTTTAGGAATTACACCCCCCACAATTTTATTTTCAAATTTAAATCCTTCTCCTCGATTCAAAGGACTTACTTTTATCTTTACATGGCCATACTGACCGCGACCTCCGGTCTGTCGGATGAATTTCCCTTCTGCTTCAGCTTCTTTCTTGATGGTTTCCTTGTAAGCGACCTGAGGTTTTCCGATATTGGCTTCAACTTTAAATTCCCTGAGAAGGCGATCTGTGATAATTTCCAGATGGAGTTCTCCCATTCCGGAGATAAGAGTTTGCCCGGTTTCAGGGTCCACCTTAACTTTAAAGGTAGGATCTTCATGGGTCAGTCGCGCCAGGCTGGTGCCCAATTTTTCCTGATCTGCTTTCGTTTTCGGCTCAATAGCAACCGAAATAACCGGTTCTGGAAATTTCATAGATTCCAATACAATGGGTTTATTTTCATCACAAAGCGTATCTCCCGTGGCGGTATTTTTTAATCCAATGGCGGCTACAATATCTCCGGCATAGACGACCTTGACTTCTTCTCGTTTGTTGGCATGCATGCGCAGTAAGCGACCGATACGCTCCTTAGTCCCTTTAGTTGAATTATAAACCGAGGACCCCGACTCCAGAGTACCGGAGTACGTGCGCAAGAAGGTCAACTGACCTACATAAGGGTCGTTCATGATTTTAAAAGCCAGAGCAGACAATGGAGCCTCATCATCAGCAGCTCGGGTTTCTTCTGTCTCAGTAACGGGATTGATTCCCAATACGGGTGGAATATCCACCGGAGAGGGTAAGTAATAGATAACGGCATCAAGGAGAGGTTGAACACCTTTATTTTTGAAAGAAGCCCCGCATAACACAGGAATAAACGAAACAGTTATGGTCGCTTTCCGAATAGCTTCACGTATTTCCTCTTCAGAGATTTCTTTTCCTTCCAGATATTTTTCAAGGATGACTTCATCAACCTCACTGATAGATTCCAGTAATTTCTCCCGATAAATCTCCGCATCTTTCTTCAACTCTTCAGGAATGTCTACGACCGAATAACGGGCCCCCAAGGTCTCTGCGTCGTATATAATTGCTTTCATGGTAATGAGATCCACAACCCCTTTAAAACTTTCCTCTTTTCCAACGGGAATTTGCACAGGTACAGCATTGGCAGCGAGCCGCTCCCTTATCATTTCAACCACACGAAAGAAATCAGCCCCGGTCCGGTCCATTTTATTCACGAAGGCAATTCGCGGTACACGATATCGATCTGCCTGCCGCCATACCGTTTCGGATTGAGGCTCTACACCACCGACTGCACAAAATACTGCAATGGCTCCATCTAACACCCGCAAGGATCTTTCAACTTCTACGGTAAAATCCACATGACCGGGGGTATCGATGATATTGATCTTATGGTCCTTCCAAAAAGCAGTTGTTGACGCGGAGGTAATGGTAATTCCTCTTTCCTGCTCCTGCTCCATCCAATCCATGGTCGCAGTTCCCTCATCGACTTCGCCGATGCGGTGAGTTTTGCCGGTATAGTACAAGATTCTCTCTGTTGTCGTTGTTTTACCGGCATCAATGTGGGCCATAATGCCGATATTTCTACATTTTTTTAAAGGTACTCGCTGTTCCATCCCTCATCACTCTCGGACACCGTTTTTACCACCTGTAATGGGCAAATGCCTTATTCGCCTCTGCCATTTTATGGGTATCCTCCTTCTTCTTGATTGCATTGCCTTTGTTATTGGCAGCATCTAACAACTCTGCTGCCAGACGTTCCT
Organism: bacterium; assembly: GCA_030550175.1. GTDB lineage: Bacteria > Moduliflexota > Moduliflexia > Moduliflexales > JAUQPW01 > JAUQPW01. The sequence continues at coordinate 25,762 of JAUQPW010000073.1, read as the reverse complement.
GCATAGATTTTTCTCCTCTTTGCCTTGCGTACTCGATAATCCACCGGATACTTAAGGTGGTACGACGTTCAGGTCGAACCTCTACAGGAACCTGGTAGGTTGAACCTCCTACTCGCCTCGATTTAACTTCCAGGACCGGTTTTGCATTGGACACAGCTTTATTAAATACAGCTAAAACATCCCGGTTCCCGGTTCGTTCACGAATAATATCCAAGGCACTATAAAAAATTTTTTCTGCAATACTTTTCTTTCCGTCTTTCATTAAACAGTTAATAAACTTAGCAACCAGGACACTATTATATTTAGGATCCGGTAACACGGTTCGTTTAACTGCAACTTTTCTTCTCGACATACTTTTCTTTCAAGCCTCTAAAATGTCTTTTAAGTGCTTTAGGTACTTTTACTTACTTAAAAACTTAAAACACTTTAGGTACTTAGCTCATTTAAAAATTTAAAACTCTTTTAACTATTTCTTCGGTCTTTTAGCTCCATATTTAGAGCGACCCTGGAATCTATTCTGGACCCCTGCACTATCTAAAGCTCCACGAATAATATGATATCGCACACCAGGAAGGTCTTTAACACGACCTCCTCTTACCAGAACGATGGAGTGTTCTTGCAGGTTATGTCCGATTCCAGGAATATAAGAGGTAACTTCTATGCCATTGGTTAAGCGAACCCTGGCAACTTTTCTAAGAGCGGAGTTAGGTTTTTTAGGAGTGGTCGTATAAACTCGGACACAAACTCCTCGCTTCTGTGGAGACGCTTTTAAAGCCGGACTATGCGTCTTTGACTTAACCTTTTTACGCCCTTTTCTGATAAGTTGATTAACTGTTGGCATTTAGCAATTAACAATGAACAATTAACAATGAACAATTGTTTCCGGTTAATTGTTCATTGTTAATTGTTGATAAGGTAACGCTATAATATAACGGTAATTACAAAATCTATCAAGGGGTATCAAACAGTCTTCTGGTGTCTATGGATAATTAAACAACAGACCGGGGACAACGTATAAGGGATCTGAGCAATGGCTCATCAAGCCCAATAACTCTGAGCGGTCCGGGTAGGGACGGGTTTCAAAACCGCCCCTACGCTCCTGCGAAATCGTGGAAGTCTTCTGGCTATTTATGACCGCCTATCCGGTTGTGGCTTATAAGTTTGCCTTGACAGTTGCTTTTCGATATCTCAACATCCCAGTTCCTGCAGGTATCAGTCGTCCTACAATCACATTCTCCTTTAATCCTCTCAGGTCATCTACTTTGCCGGAGATGGCGGCCTCTGTGAGTACGCGGGTCGTTTCCTGGAATGATGCTGCTGAAATGAAGCTATCTGTACTCAGGCTTGCCACTGTAATTCCCAAGAGTTGGGGTCGTCCTCTGGCCGGACGGCCCCCGGCTTTGATAACCCGCTCATTTTCTTCTTCAAAAGCAAACCGATCCACATACTCATCCAGTAGAAACTCCGTATCTCCAGGGTCTACTATTTTGACCCTTCGTAACATTTGCCGAACGATGATTTCGATATGTTTATCGTTGATATTTACGCCCTGGAGTTTGTAAACTTCCTGAATCGATTTAACCAGATATTTTTGGACTTCTTTAACGCCCAGGACTCTTAAAATGTCATGGGGATTGGAAGGACCATCCATCAGAGCTTCTCCGGCCTTGACTCGATCTCCTTCTCGAACACTGATATGGACTCCTCTGGGAATGGAGTATTCTTTCTCATCTCCGCTGTCATTACGTACAATCACTTTCCGGCTTCCTCGTGAGATACCTCCAAAGCTCACCACCCCATCAATCTCACTGATAATGGCATATTCCTTTGGTTTTCTAGCTTCAAAGAGCTCCACCACACGGGGTAAACCACCCGTGATATCTTTGGTTTTGGTGGTATCCTTGGGAATTTTGGCTATAATATCGCCTGCAGAAACCACCTGTCCGTCTGCTACCTGCAAATGGGCTCCAATGGGAAGAGGAATCTTATAAGGTACCAAGGCCAGAACATCCCCTTGTTTCACCCGTTGTCCATTTTTAACCTCTAACTTGAGATAAGGATCGTGTTCTAGACTGAGAACTTTTTTCTGATCATTATCTCCCAAAATGGAAATAATGACCATTCGATCCTTTTCCTGTTTTTCTATTTTGACTACCCCATCAATTTCGGCAATGCGGGGTAGCATCACATCTTTGATACGTATCTTGGGTTGAATATCTTCTTTAAGGGGGATTCCAACCTTAGGGGTTGTTAAACCGGTAGCCTCATCCAGATCTTCTTTAACGGTTACATCTTCAAAGGTGACAACACCCGGATATTCTGTAATGATCAGCGTGGAGTAGGGATCCCATTCAGCCAGGGTCTGATTTTTTTCCACCCGCTGTCCGTCTCGAACCTTCAAGATCGCTCCGTAGGGAAGAGGATGTCGTTCCCTTTCTCGACCCTTCTCATCTAGAACGGCGATATATCCCACGCCCGTTTTGCTCAGTACTACCAGATCTCCTTCTTTTCGGGCAACTGTTTTTAAATCGGAATGGAACTTCACGGTCCCGCTATTTTTAGCCGTTAAAACGGATCTTTCTACCACGATGGCAGTTCCTCCGATATGGAAGGTTCGCATGGTCAACTGGGTTCCTGGCTCTCCTATGGATTGGGCAGCAATGATTCCGACGGCTTCACCGATATCGACCAACCTTCGAGTGGCCAGATTCCTGCCGTAACAGAGGACACAAACCCCTCGTTTAGCCTGGCAAGTTAAAACCGACCGTATTTTAACACTCACTACTCCGGCCTGTTCTATTTTCTCGGCGTAGTCCTCATTGATTTCTTCGTTGGTTTTGACGATGACCTCCCCGGTATGAGGATCTTTGATATCATCCAGGGCAACACGGCCTAGGATACGATCTTTCAAAGGCTCGATAACATCGCCACCTTCGATAATGGCCTCGATGTCAATTCCATCCAGAGTCTGGCAATCATATTGGGAAACGGTCACATCTTGGGCGACATCTACCAGGCGTCGGGTTAAATAGCCCGAATCTGCAGTTTTGAGAGCGGTATCGGCCAATCCTTTTCTTGCTCCATGGGTAGAGATAAAGTACTGGAGTACCGTAAGACCTTCCCGGAAGTTAGCTTTAATAGGAGTTTCGATAATTTCTCCGGAAGGTTTGGCCATGAGACCTCGCATTCCAGCTAATTGACGAATCTGTTGACGGCTTCCCCGGGATCCCGAATCGGCCATCATGTAAATAGGGTTAAACTCTCCTTCACTGGGAGTTTTATGGCCGGCATACCTCCGTTCATCAATTTCCCTTTTTCTTCCTAAAAGAATCCCTTCCTGCTCCCGTTTCTCCAATTCCTCGAATATTTCTTTAGCGACTTCATCGGTGGTGCGAGACCAGACATCGATAACTTTATTATAACGCTCCCCGTTAGTAATGGCTCCACTTCGATACTGCTGTTCGATCTTCATAACTTCTTCTTCGGCCCGTTCAATCAACTCTTGTTTCTTAGGAGGAATACGAATATCATCGATACTAATAGAGATTCCGGACAGGGTGGCATAGGTAAAACCCAAGGATTTCAGTCGATCCAATACTTCTACCGTCGTTTGATTCCCGTACTTCAGGTGAATGTCCGCCACCAGTCGCTCCAACTTTTTCTTGGTCATATGTTCATTCAAGAAAGGATATCCCTGGGGAAGGATTTCGTTGAAAAGGACACGACCTACCGTTGTCGTTATGGAGCTTCCGTTAAGTCTTAATCTTATTTTCTCCAGGAGTCCCACTTTCTTATCATCGAAAGCTATCCTGACCTCTTGAGCATTGGCGAAAACTCTTAAGCTTTTTATGCGATACACGTCGGTTAGATCTTTAACCTCAAAACCATTGATAGAAACGATTTTATCTCCGACGGTTAATCCGGCTTTTTCTGCGGGACTCTTCTCAACGACTTTAAATACAGAAACCTCTCTCTTTGAAGCCCTATGCCCGTTACCTGAGGCGCTTTCAACGGCTTCCATCCATTTTACCGCTTCACCCCGAAGACCCAGTCCTATTTTTGGAAAAAGGATCACATTTTTTCCATCTTCTGGAGAGAGTCCGAATTCTGCCAGGAGTTCTGGAGTTGGGTAATTAAAATCCTCAGGAAAATCTCCGAGTCTTACCTTTAGAACTGTCTGTTTTTCTCCCTCCTTACCTTGAGCTTCGTCGGAGGGACGGATAACAGTTACTTCATCGGGAGGCTCCTGACATTCTTTGGTCAAATAATAGATCCCCAGGACCATGTCCTGGCTGGGGAGAGCCAGAGGGAGTCCATTGGCCGGGGACAGGAGATTGCTGGTTGCCATCATGAGTACTTTGGCTTCAATTTGAGCCTCTATGGAAAGGGGCACATGGACCGCCATCTGATCTCCGTCAAAATCGGCGTTAAATGCGGCACAAACCAGAGGATGGATTTTGATGGCTTTTCCCTCCACCAAGACGGGTTGAAAGGCTTGAATACCGGCACGATGAAGAGTAGGGGCCCGGTTAAGTAATACCGGATGTTCTTTGATGACTTCCTCTAACACATCCCATACCTCCGGGGCTTCCCTCTCCACCATCTTCTGGGCGCTCTTCATGGTGGTGGTATAACCGTGTGCTTGAAGTTTATTAAATATAAAAGGCTTAAAGAGCTCCAAAGCCATCTTCTTGGGAAGACCACATTGGTACAACTTGAGTTCTGGCCCTACGACTATCACCGAACGCCCAGAATAATCCACCCGTTTACCCAAGAGGTTTTGTCTAAATCGTCCCTGTTTACCTTTGAGCATATCACTCAAAGATTTAAGCGGCCGATTCTTGGAGCCTCGAAGAACCCGGCCTCGTCTTCCGTTATCAAACAAGGCATCTACAGATTCCTGGAGCATTCTTTTTTCATTACGGATAATAACTTCCGGCGCTTTAAGTTCCTGAAGTCTTTTCAACCGATTATTTCGGTTAATAACCCTCCGATAGAGGTCATTCAGATCCGAAGTAGCAAACCGACCCCCATCCAGAGGGACCAGAGGCCTAAGTTCGGGTGGCAGTACCGGAATTACTTCCAGAATCATTTCTTCGGGTTTACAACCCGATTTTCGAAAAGCCTCTACCACTTTAAGTCGTTTAGTAATTTTTTTCTTTTTCTGAACGGAGGACTCTTCTTTAAGTTGCGCCCGGAGCTCTTTGGCTAACTCTTCAATGTTGACTCGTTTCAAGAGATCCCGAATAGCTTCGGCTCCAATTCCAGCTTTAAATTTCCCGGCATAATCGGGATTTTCCATGAGTTCACGATAACTTTCTTCTGATAAGAGTTGCCGTTCCTCAAGGTCTGTATCTCCAGGATCGATCACCACATAATTTTCAAAATAAAGAATAGTTTCTAGTTTTTTTAATGGAATATCCAATAACTGTCCAATTCTACTGGGAAGGCCTTTAAAAAACCAGATATGAGAAACCGGGCAGGCGAGTTCTATATGTCCTAATCTTTCCCGTCTCACCCTGGACTGAGTCACTTCAACTCCACATTTTTCGCACACTACCCCCCGATAGCGAATTCTTTTGTACTTTCCGCACAAGCATTCCCAGTCTTTAATGGGGCCGAAGATTTTAGCGCAGAATAATCCATCCCGCTCCGGCTTGAAAGTCCGATAATTAATCGTTTCAGACTTTTTTACTTCTCCATGAGACCATTCTCGAATCTTGTTCGGAGAGGCTAAACATATTTTAATGGCATCAAAATTCAGGCTACTATGAGTTCCTCTAAAAAGTTCTAATACGTCTTGCATTCTTTTTAGCCATACAGACCCCGGGATCACAGAGCTTTATTTGCCTTGTGTCCACCAGGTCTGGGTGGCCGCATTAGCTTTGCTGGATCAATTCAACATCCAGAGCCAGGCTTTGAAGTTCTTTAACTAAAACATTAAAGGATTCTGGAACTCCAGGTTCAAGCACATGACGTCCTTTGACAATAGCCTCGTAGATTTTAGTCCTTCCTACCACGTCATCCGATTTAACCGTTAGCAGTTCTTGTAAATTATAAGCAGCACCATAAGCCTCCAGGGCCCAGACTTCCATCTCACCGAAACGTTGACCGCCAAATTGGGCTTTTCCTCCTAAAGGTTGTTGGGTGACTAAGGAGTAGGGTCCAATGGATCGGGCATGCATTTTATCATCCACCAGGTGAGAAAGCTTCATCATATAGATGTACCCAACGGTTACTTCTTGATCAAAGGCTTCCCCGGTTCGCCCATCGTAGAGGGTCGTCTTTCCCGTTTCCGGTAAACCAGCCAGTCTCAGCTTCTCACGGATGGTTTCTTCCTTGATCCCGTCAAATACAGGAGAAGCAACATATACGTTATCCTTCAAGGAACGCGCAAGGTTTTTAACTTCTTCTTCCGTTGCCTCTTTCAAGAAAGCCTCTACATCTTTTGCTATTCGGGTTCCGTTATAAATCCCTTTAATAAGATCCTTTAACTTTTGAAGAGTTTGTTGCTTATTATGGGAAGGCTGTTGTCCGTTGCCCGATGCCACAGAATCAGAAGCCCTGGATCCTGAGTTTTCATCCCAGGCCTCAAGCTCTTTCAGGTATTGAGCAACTTTCTTACCTAACTCCCGACAGGCCCAACCAAGATGGGTTTCAAGGATCTGACCCACATTCATTCGCGAAGGAACTCCTAAGGGGTTTAAAATAATCTCAATGGGGGTTCCATCGGGGAGGTAAGGCATATCCTCTTCCGGAAGAATTTTCGCCACCACGCCTTTATTTCCGTGTCTTCCCGCCATCTTATCCCCTACGGATAATTTACGTTTAACCGCAATATACACTTTAACCAGTTTGACAACTCCTGGAGGCAGTTCATCCCCAGTTTTCAGTCGACCGGTTTTTTCATTCATGATCGTCTCCAGGATATGAATTTGATCCATGGCATTTTCCTGGAGCTGGTCCATTTCTTCTTTCACGTCCTGGATTTCCAAGATTTTGATTTTGTTAAAATCTTCTGTTGGAATCGAAGCAAGCTTTTCAGGTGTGATTTTCTCCCCTTTAGAGAGCAAAACCTCCTGGGTGATAGGATCTACATAATCCTTGGCAACAACCTTACCCTTCAAGAGGCTAATAAGCTTCTTGCGGAGTTCGTCTTTAACGATCTTGATTTCATCCTCATAATCTTTTATAATCTTGGCTATTTCCGCATCTTCGATGCTTAAAGCTCGCTCATCCTTCTCGATTCCCTTTCGAGAGAAAACTTTGACATCGATTACAACCCCTTCGATGCCCTGGGGGGTATAAAGAGAAGCATCCTTTACATCACCGGCTTTTTCCCCAAAGATCGCCCGTAAGAGTTTTTCTTCTGGAGATAGCTGAGTTTCTCCTTTAGGAGTTACCTTTCCCACTAAAATATCCCCGGGTTTGACTTCTGCTCCGATTCGGATAATCCCACTCTCATCTAGATTGCGTAAGGCTTCTTCACTGACGTTGGGAATATCTCGCGTGATTTCTTCTCGACCGAGTTTGGTATCCCGGGCTTCGATTTCGCATTCTTCGATATGGATGGAAGTAAAAAGATCCTCCTTAACCACTTTTTCGCTTACCAGAATCGCATCTTCAAAGTTATAGCCACCCCAAGGCATAAAGGCGACCAGCACATTACGGCCCAGGGCCAACTCTCCGTGGTCAGTTGCAAACCCATCGGCGATGACCTGTCCGGCTTTAACCCGTTCTCCTATTTTCACTAGGGGAGTTTGATTGATACAGGTATTTTGATTCGAGCGCTGGAATTTGGTCAAATTATAAATGTCCACCATGGAATTCGCTTCATTCTCTGAATCCTGGAAATAGTTGGTGGAGTACTTACTTATAATTTCAGATTCCCCATCTGCCCGAATTACAATACGACGAGAATCCACATCTTCTACCACACCCGAGCGTCTGGCAATGACCAGAGCACCGGAATCCCTTGCGGCGATTCGTTCCATTCCCGTTCCGACTAAAGGAGCATCTGTTTTAAGCAAGGGAACGGCCTGACGCTGCATGTTGGAACCCATTAAGGCTCGGTTTGCATCGTCATTTTCCAGAAAAGGAATTAAAGAAGCCGAGACACTGACCAACTGTTTGGGGGAAACATCCATATAATCCACCTGGTCGGGTGGAACCATTACGAATTCACCGCGACGTCTGGCGGATACGCGATCCCGGATAAATCTTCCTTCTTCATCTATTTCCGCACTGGCCTGGGCGATGGTATATTGTTCATCTTTAAAAGCCGCCAGATATTCTATTTCATTGGTCACACGAACGGTTCCATCTTTATCCTTGACGACTTTTCGATAGGGCGTTTCTATAAACCCAAAATCGTTAATTCGGGCATAGGTACTTAAACTTGCAATCAACCCAATGTTAGGTCCTTCAGGGGTTTCGACCGGGCAGATTCGTCCATAATGGGTTGGATGCACATCTCGCATTTCAAACTCGGCGCGTTCACGGCTCAATCCTCCTGGTCCTAAGGCACTTAACCGCCGTTTGTGCGTAAGTTCAGATAGCGGGTTTGTTTGATCCATGAATTGGGAAAGTTGCGAACTCCCAAAGAACTCTTTGACAGCATTGGTAACCGGTTTAGCGTTGATCAGATCATGGGGCATGACCGTATCCAGTTCCTGTAAACTCATACGTTCTTTGGTGGCTCGTTCCATCCGCACAAGTCCAATTCTAAATTGATTCTCCAGGAGTTCTCCCACAGAGCGAACCCGGCGATTTCCAAGATGATCGATATCGTCTATGGTTCCTTCCCCCATTCGGAGCCGGAGCATGTATTTAATAATCTCGATGAGATCTCTAGAATCTAAGGTTCTGTGATCCAAAGGCTTATTTAATTTCAGCTTTTCGTTAACTTTTAATCGACCTACCCTGGAGAGATCATAACGTTCTGGATTAAAGAAAAGGTTTTTAAAAAGTTTTTTCGCACTATCCAACGTAGGGGGATCCCCCGGGCGGAGCGTTCGATAGATCTCTATGAGGGCTTCATCCTTACTCTTAATCGGATCTTTCTTGAAGGCGTTACTCAGGGCATCTCCCCCTACGGAGTTATCTATCAGAAGGACTTCAATTTCCTGAATTGGGCTTTGGACAATACGAGCAATGGCTTCTTCACTAATTTCCTCATTACAGGCCAGAATAATCTCTCCGGTCTCTGGATCTACAATATCTTTGGCCACTACACATTCGGTAAGGTGTTGGGAATACACCGGGATCTCTTTAATTTGATGTTGCTTTGAGAGTTTTAAAGCCTTTTTCGTAATTTTCTTATCTTTCTCTAAAATGACGGTCCCGTCTGGAGCAACTACATCTGTTGCTGCTGTAAAGCCGCGAAGGAACTCATCCAATGCATCCGGGCTGGAAACCCTTAAATCCGGATTGATAACCACCGAACAGGTCTGGCCTTTTAGAGATTTATCGACTGCATCAAATTTGAAAGTGATAATATCGTAAAATGTACGCAGGATATTTTCTGTTGAATCCAGATTCAAAGAATCCGGTAACGTTTCGCCTTTTTCTTGGGCTTCTTTTATTTCTTCTTCGACAATATACTGAAGAGCTCGGATAAAGGTACTTACTAAGATTTTTCGTTTTTTATCGATACGGACATATAGATAATCTTTATAGTCAAATTCAAGTTCCAACCAGGAGCCTCGATAAGGAATTACGCGGGCGCTGTAAAGGATTTTGCCACTTGCATGGGTCTTTCCCTTATCATGGCTAAAAAATATACCCGGAGATCTATGCATTTGACTGACGACGGTTCTTTCTGTTCCATTTATAATGAAAGTCCCCTTGGGAGTCATCAAAGGAATCTCCCCAAAATAGATATCCTGTTCCTTAATGTCCCGAACCGATTTTGCTTTTGTCTGCTCGTCTTGTTCCCAGGTAACCAATCGAACTTTTACCTTAAGAGGTGCCGCATAGGTCATGCCTCGCTCTCTACATTCATTTACTTCATACTTAGGTTTCAAGAAATAGTAGCTATCAAACTCCAGACGAGCCATTTCATTAAAATCCACGATGGGAAAGACGCTCTTAAATACTTCTTGCAATCCGATGTCTTTTCGCTGTTCCGGAGGAGTATTAATCTGCAAAAATTTCTCATAGGATTCCTGTTGGATCTCTATGAGATTAGGGATCTCCAGTATGGTAGGTATCTTGGCAAAATCTAAGCGGTTTCGACCGGTAGAAGGTATTTCCTCCAAAAACTTCGGAGTTTTCTGTTTAATTTCTTGCATTTTTTGTCCTTAGTGCACGACACGGATTTTGATATGAATACACCGGTTAACCTGTAAACCGGTGTATTCATATCAAAATCCGTGTCGTACGCGACTGACAATTTTATACGAGCGTACCGCCGCGCGCCCGTAATTATTTTATTTCAACGGTTCCACCCGCTTCTTCTATTTTTTTCTTAATATTCTCTGCTTCTTCTTTGGAAACGCCTTCCTTGATAGGTTTCGGAGCAGCCTCAACCAGGTCCTTAGCTTCTTTTAAACCGAGTCCTGTTAACTCTCGGACAACCTTGATTACCTGGATCTTCTTATCTCCCGCTCCGGTTAAGATCACACTGAACTCCGTTTTCTCTTCTTTCTTCTCAGCAGGAGCCGCTGCCGGCGCAACAGGTCCTGTAGCCACTGGAGCTGCAGCTGTTACACCAAACCTGTTTTGAAGGGTCGTAACCAATTCATTGAGCTGTAGAACCGACATATTTTCGATGAAGGAAATCACATCCTCCATGGTAACCTGTGCCATTGTTTCTCCTTTGGTCAAAAATGCAATACGTAATGCGTGGGCATTATAGAGGGTTTACGCATTACGCATTCGCTTTTTTATCTGCTATTGCCTGTAAGGTATAAATAAGTTGTCGTAAGATTCCCTGTAAGGTCCATACTAAATTGGTAATAGGTAATTTCATAGTCGCCAGTAACTGGGCGAGTAATACTTCCCGGGGGGGGAGCTCCGCGAGCTTTTCTATCTCCTGAGGACCTATGGGCACACCATCGATAACCCCGCCCTTGATTTGAAAGTTCGGGACATCTTTAGCAAATTTTGTTAGAACCTTTATGGGAGTTGCCGGATCTCCGTGGAAGAAGGCTATCCCGGTTGGACCCGACAAAAATTGTTCCAGGGGCTGAAACGGTGTATTCTGAATAGCAAGCCTGGTTAAAGTGTTTTTTACCACTTTATACTCTACCGGAAAGGTTCTGAGCTGCTTTCGCAATCTAGAGATTTGATCTACATTTACACTTCGAAAATTAACACAAACGGCCAGGGAACTCTTTTCAAAATTTTTCTTCAGAGATTGGACCTCTTCAACTTTTTCAGGCTTAACCATAGTTTAAGTAAGCTAGCGGATTTCCGCTACGACTCCCACAGGATCTAGCTTTATACCCGGGCTCATCGTAGTAGAAACTGCTATACTGCGGATATATTGACCTTTGCTGGTAGCAGGCTTGAGTCTCAGGACCGTTTCCAATAAAGCTTTGGCATTCTCAACGAGTTTTTCAACGGAGAATGATTTTTTCCCGATGGGAGCATGGATAATTCCCGCTTTTTCAACCTTGAAATCCACCTTACCAGCTTTAGCTTCTTTTACCATTCTTCCTACATCAAAACCCACCGTTCCGGTCTTCGGATTCGGCATAAGCCCTCGAGGGCCTAAGATTTTACCTAATTTACTCACAGCTCCCATGAGATTAGGGGTTGCAATCACCCGATCGAATTCAAGCCAACCCTGCTGAATTTTTTCTATATATTCATCTTTTCCCACATAATCAGCTCCGGCCTCCAGGGCTTCTTTTTCCTTCTCGCCTTCTGCAAAAACTAAAACCCGAACCGTTTTACCTATCCCGTGGGGAAGTACAACCGAACCACGAACCATTTGATCGGCTTTTCTGGGGTCTACACCCAGTCGGATAGCCATCTCCACAGTCTCATCGAAGTTCGCATAGGCCACCTGTTTAATCAACTGGATTCCTTCTGACAGGCCATATTTTTTATTTCTGTCGATCAATTTGAGGCTCTCCTGATATTTCTTACCATGCTTTGGCACAACCTTAAAAAGGATGAAGGCTAAAGGAGGAAGGAAGAATTTATACCCTGAACTCTTCCTTCCTCCTTTATTTCTCACCTTATTCGACGATTTCGATTCCCATACTTCGAGCAGTTCCTTCTATAGTTCGAACGGCTGCTTCGAGATTATCGGTATTAAGATCTGGCAGTTTTAACTTTGCGATTTCTCGAACCTGAGTTTTAGTCACTTTACCCACTTTATTTCGATTGGGTTCTCCAGAGGCCTTTGCAATCCCTGCAGCTCGTTTGAGGAGGACCGCAGCCGGAGGAGTTTTTGTAACAAAAGTAAAAGATCGATCTGAATAAATCGTTACAATGACAGGAATAATCAACCCCTCTTGTCCTTGGGTTTGAGCATTGAATTGCTTACAAAACTCCATGATGTTAACCCCATGTTGACCCAAGGCAGGTCCTACAGGAGGAGAAGGATTTGCCTGTCCAGCCGGTACTTGTAATTTCACCTGAGCCACTACTTTTTTAGCCATTCTGACAAATTCGAGGATGCAGGAATGCGGAAATCATTTTCTTTGGTCCCCGCGTCTCCGTGTCCCCATGTTCCTGCATTACGTATTTTTCTCTACCTGCAAAAACTCTAATTCCACAGGAGTAGATCTACCAAAGATTGTTACCATCACCTTTAACTTCCCCTGTTCTGGATAAACTTCATCTACCACTCCGACAAAATTTGTAAAAGGCCCATCGATGATTCTAACTTCTTCACCTTTGTTGAACATCACTCTGGGCTGCGGTTTCTCTGACTTTTCCTTCATCTGTCGGATGATAGACTCCACTTCCGACTCTGGCAGGGGAGAAGGTTTGATCCCCCCAACAAATCCAGACACCTTCGGTGTATTTCGGATTGCATACCAGACATCATCTGACATCTTCATTTTGATGAAAATATAGCCGGGGAAGAATTTCTTCGAATATTCCTGCTTTTTCCCGTCTCGGATTTGAACTTCAGGGGCTTCAGGTATAATAATCTCTTGAACATAATCGGACAGTCCAAGGGATTTTATACGCTGCTCTATGTTTGCCTTAACTATCTTCTCAAATCCTGAGTAAGTATGAATAACGTACCACTTATAGGAAGACATGTGTTCTAACTAAATTTAACTTATGATCCTTGTTACCTTTGCAATAAAAACTCGACTACTCTGGAGAGGATCAAATCTATGACTCCCAGAAACAGCCCCATAAATAATGTCGTAACAATGACGACGGTTGTAGCTCCGATGACCTCTTTCCTGGAAGGCCAGGAGATCTTTTTCAGCTCATTTCTTACCTCTTGGAGGAAGACCCATACTTTTTTCATGATAACTTTTTAAGATTTGAGCAATTTTTATCTGCCGGTAAGTATAATGAAGCCACCTACTTTTGGAATGGCAGGCCAGGAGGGTCTCGAACCCCCAACCCCCGGTTTTGGAGACCGGTGCTCTGCCAATTGAGCTACTGGCCTTTCTTACCTGCAATCATCCAAACAAATTACTTACTGAAAAGAAGAAAGCAGACGATGTATCATTTATTTATTCACGAACAGGGAGCAAAGAAGAGAGCGGGATGAGTTTCATCCTTTATTTAGTCTCTCGATGGACCGTATGTTTTCTGCAAAATCGACAGAACTTTTTAAATTCCAGTTTATCCTGAGTTCTTTTTTTATTCTTTGTAGTGGAGTAATTTCTCCGTTTACACTCCGTACAGGCTAATGTTACAATCTCTCGCATACAGGTCACAAAATAATAAAAGGTTAAGGGCCAAAAGTTAAAAGGACAATACCCCCTTAACCATTGGCCTTTAGCCTTTTATAAACGAAGATTCAGGAGTTAAGTAAATCCCCAGGAATAACCGGAAGATTTCTCTAGTCGTTTTCGTGGGAATGCAGGGGCGGGTCAAAACCCGTCCCTAAGATTTATGATCGGCTACTTAGAGCTCAAAGGTATTTTCTCTTTCTCCTGAACCTTTTCTCCTGACTACCTCTACTCAAGAATATCACTGACCACTCCTGCCCCTACCGTCTTCCCACCTTCCCGTATCGCAAACCTCAACTCCTTCTCCATCGCAACCGGCGTGATCAACTCCGCCTCCACCGTCACATTATCCCCTGGCATCACCATCTCCACTCCCTCCGGTAACTTAATCACTCCCGTCACATCCGTCGTCCTAAAATAAAACTGCGGACGATACCCATTGAAAAACGGCGTGTGCCGACCCCCTTCCTCCTTGGTTAATACATACACCTCCGCCTTAAACCTCGTATACGGCTTGATACTGCCAGGCTTCGCCAACACCTGCCCACGCTCCACTTCCTCTCGCTTGATCCCTCTCAACAACACCCCTACATTGTCTCCTGCTCGCCCTTCATCCAATATCTTCCGAAACGTCTCTACACTGGTCGCCACCGTCTTCTTCGTCTCCCCTAAACCCACTATCTCTACCTCATCCCCAGGTCGGATGATCCCTCGCTCAATCCGCCCCGTCACAACCGTCCCACGCCCACTGATGGTAAACACATCCTCCACAGGCATCAAAAACGGCCGATCCTCCTCCCGCTTCGGTAACGGAATGAACTTGTCTACCGCATCCATCAACTCTAAGATCGGCTTCACCGCCTCAGGGTCCGTGGGATTCTCCATCGCCTTCAACGCACTACCCCGAATCACTGGCACCTCATCCCCAGGAAACCCATACTTGTTCAATAAATCCCGCACCTCTAATTCCACTAAATCCAATAACTCCGGATCATCCACCATGTCCACCTTGTTCATGAATACCACTATATACGGCACCCCTACCTGTCGGGCTAATAATATGTGCTCCCGAGTCTGAGGCATCGGCCCATCGGCTGCACTGACTACCAATATCGCCCCGTCCATCTGCGCCGCCCCCGTGATCATGTTCTTGATGTAATCGGCATGCCCAGGACAATCTACATGGGCATAGTGCCGATTCCGCGTCTCATACTCGGTATGATGCGCATTGATCGTCACCCCTCGCGCTTTCTCCTCCGGAGCATTGTCAATCTCCTCGTAGTTCTTCGCCTGGGCTAATCCCTGTAAAGCCAATACCTTGGTAATGGCACTGGTTAGGGTCGTCTTGCCGTGGTCTACGTGCCCGATGGTCCCTATATTCACGTGCGGCTTCGTCCGCTCAAATTTCGCTTTGCTCATCGCTATCCTAAAGGCGCAAAATATAAAACGTAAAACGTTAAGATAGTGTGTGCACTGATCTTACATTCTACGTGTTCATGCGCATCCTTTATTTTACATTAAAGGCTGTGAAGATTATTTTTTAAGGTATAAAGCCCACGACCGGGATTGAACCGGTGACCTCTCCCTTACCAAGGGAGTGCTCTACCAACTGAGCTACATGGGCAGGCTTATAAAATAGATTTGGAGCGGGAAACGGGATTCGAACCCGCGACCCCCAGCTTGGAAGGCTGGCGCTCTAGCCAACTGAGCTATTCCCGCCCTGGTCCAAGAACCCAGAAACCAACTTGACAAGGGGAATTCTTTTAACTATCCGCTCTTACTTGCTCTGTCTTTGAATTCTGGGTTCTGAGGAGATATGGGGAGAGGAGGATTCGAACCTCCGAAGGATTACACCAGCAGATTTACAGTCTGCCCCCGTTGGCCACTTGGGTATCTCCCCTTATATAAAACCAAGGGACAAAACAAAGCTGGCGAAGGGATTTGAACCCCCGACCCGCTGATTACAAATCAGCCGCTCTACCTGTTGAGCTACGCCAGCATGCCATATCCTCTTTCAATTAAAGTAGATAATTCTCTCTTCTCTTAACCTTCCGGGCCTTACTTATAACTTATAAAATTTCTACTCACCTTGCATTTCAGATGAGTTAAGTGTACAGGATACAGTACTACCTATCTAGATTTTCTTCAAGCCCTTATTAAAATTATTATGAAATTTATGATTTTTCTCGATTAGGTCAGGTTTGAATAATTGGAATAACGTCTGTTTACCTAGAATAGTCTCTTCCGAGTGTGAGCTTAGCTTTAGAAATTCTGGATTTCTTGTAGGTTCTTAATTTCAATTATGAAACATAACCGCCCAATTATAATAATTACATTGTTCTTGGCTATTTTGTCAAGGGAAAAATACCCTTCCCTCTGATTAACTCAAATTTTGATTGACAGATAAATACCTTGCATCTACTTTTATTGATAAATATTCATATGTAAGTAAATACCAACGCCAGGCTAGAGAGACCTTTTCACTCCTTACCTTTATCTGCAGAATAACTAACCACTTACGTAAATGAACATAGATCAAGATCTTGTTCAGCTTCAAGAAGTTATTGATGAACTGGCTACGGCCTGTGAGATTAAACCCTTTCAAATTAAGGACATTCCTTCCTTGATTAACAAATCTGGTGGTCTTTATCAATCGGCGATTTATAAGTATGCTCAGCTGATTTTAAATGGAAAAGCGACAAAGGAGGAGGCCATTGAAGCGTTGAAAAGAACGATTACCGAGACGGAGAAAGAATTTTATGAGAAAGTAGATCCCCAAAGAAGTAGCAGATATTATGACAATATTCTTGCCGAATTTCGTTATAATTATAAATTATGTAATGGAGATTTTAATAAAGCCGTCAGTTATACTGTTGAAATGATGGATTGTGCTGAAGAAGATGTCCACATGGCCATTGAAATCCATGGTAGAGGACTTTTACGGAGTTATCAGGAAAAATCTTAAATTTCTACCGGTTATTTTAAAATTTCTTGACAAGTCCGTCATAAATTTTTATTTTTAAAAAAGGAATTACAAGGACGATTAATCACTTCTAGGTATGCTTCAAAAAACCCCGACCTAATAAATATTTCTGTGAATGGTTCACTTCGGTCGAAAGTATCTCCAAGATAAATGGAATAAATGAGCCAGAAAATCCTTTTTGGAAGGTGACTTCAGGAGATACAAGAAAAACAATATCCAAAGCAGTTAACATCACAACCTTTTTCTTTGAAAAAGCGGTTCTTGGATGAATAGTGAGAATTCCGCTAGATTTGCCCCAAGTGATGTTCATTCTTCTCTCTCAGCTCGAAGCCTCTCCTTGCTAAACAGGAAAAGAAATCCCCAGAACAGGTAAGGATAGTAGGATTTAGTGCAGGTGAGGATTTGTGGGCACTAATTTTTGGGATTTAGTTCGAGCTTAATACTTCTCTCTGCAACTAAACCCAAAAAGTTGAAAGGATAGTCAGGAGGTATATTCATGTCAGTTCAAGTTAAATCAAACAATCACAACACGTTGAATATCGTTGATCTACAAAACAAAACAATGGCCGAGTTAAATGCTTTGGCCAAGGAGTTTAAAATTACCGGAATTAGTGGCTTACGAAAGCAAGAGCTCATCTTCAAAATCCTTCAAGCTCAAACAGAGCGGAATGGATTAATCTTCTCTGAAGGAGTGTTAGAGACGTTACCGGATGGGTTCGGCTTTCTGAGAGCTCCCAATTATAACTATCTTCCCAGCCCGGATGATATCTATGTTTCCCCTTCTCAGATTCGGAAATTCAATCTCCAAACCGGGGATACTGTAGCTGGTCAGGTTCGTCCTCCCAAGGATAATGAGAGGTATTTTGCTCTGCTAAAAGTAGAAGCTATCAATTTTGAAGACCCGGAACTTTCCAAGGATAAAATTTTATTTGATAACTTAACACCTTTATACCCCATTGAGCGATTAATCTTGGAACATGATCCTGCCGATCTCTCCACTCGGGTTATGGACCTTATCACTCCCATAGGGAAGGGTCAGAGGGGGTTGATCGTAGCTCCACCCAGAACCGGAAAAACCATGTTGTTGCAGGCTATTGCCAGAGCTCTGGCCATTAATCATCCAGAGGTTATCCTCATTGTACTTCTCATTGATGAACGACCTGAAGAAGTCACAGATATGCAGCGTTCTGTGGATGGGGAAGTGATCAGTTCTACCTTTGATGAACCCGCTCAACGCCATGTTCAGGTAGCCGAAATGGTTATCCAAAAAGCCAAACGTCTGGTAGAGCATAAACGAGATGTGGTGATTTTACTGGATAGTATAACCCGACTGGCCCGGGCTTATAATACGGTAACCCCACCCAGTGGTAAAGTATTAACCGGAGGATTGGATGCCAACGCCCTCCAGAAACCTAAACGATTTTTTGGTGCAGCCAGAAACATCGAAGAAGGAGGAAGTTTAACGATTATTGCTACGGCCCTTATTGATACCGGAAGCAGAATGGATGACGTTATTTTCGAGGAATTTAAAGGGACCGGAAATATGGAGCTTCATCTGGATAGGAAATTAGTGGAGAAACGAGTGTTTCCGGCTATTGATATTAATAAATCCGGAACCCGGAAAGATGAGCTTCTCTTAGATCCCAGTGATTTGAATAAGATTTGGATCCTTCATAAGGTTCTCCATTCCCTCAATGTAGTGGAAGCTATGGAACTCCTTCTGGAAAAGCTGAAAGCTACTAAAACAAATCGAGACTTTTTAGATTTAATGATGACAAGTACCAGTAAATAATTTTGCTCGTTGCTTGTTGCCCGTTGTCTGTTATAAATAACAAACAACCAACAATGAACGATTCACCAACCATGAAAAAGAATATTCACCCTAAATATGTTCCTGCCACCATTGTCTGTGCCTGTGGTAATGTGATTGAAACGCGCTCGACCAAGGAAAACATCCATGTGGAAATATGCTCTAATTGTCATCCTTATTATACTGGAAAACAAAAACTGGTAGATACAGCGGGTCGTGTGGAGAGATTTCAGAAGAAATACGGTAAAGAGGCAAAGGCTAAAGGTTAGTTGGTGAAGGGTGAAAAGTAAAATTCATCCTTCATCCTTCATAACTCATCCTTTCTTTTACTTCTTTCAAAAAAGACGGCAATCACAAGAGATATTTCATACAAAAGCCACAAAGGTAGAGCCATTAAAAACTGCGAGAAGACATCGGGTCCCGGAGTTAATACGGCTGCAATAATGAAAATACCTAAGATAACGTATTTTCTATTTTTCCTGAGAAATGCCGAAGTTACCAGTCCTAACTTAACAAAAAGGACGATAAGAACCGGGAATTCGAAGACGAAACCGAAAGCCAGCAGGAGCATTCCCACAAAAGAGACATAGTTGGCTACAGAGATCATCGGTGTTACCAGATCTCCTCCAAATTTTAATAGAAACTTTAAACCAATCGGAAGAGCAAGTTCATAGGCGAAGACTGCTCCTAAAGCGAAGCAAAGGGTGGTAAAAATAACAAAGGGAAGGGCTAATCTTTTTTCACTGGGATATAAACCGGGTGCAACGAAAGCCCAGAGTTGATAAAGGATCATAGGTACGGATAAAATGAGGGCTCCAAAAAAGGAGAGTTTTAGATAAACCATAAAACTCTCGGTAGGAGAAATCATTATCAGCTTCTGCCCCAGGGGTCTTTGAAGAAATATAAGGAGTCTTTCAGAGTTGGGATATACGACAGCGAAACAAATTCCCAAACTCAGACAGATCCAGATGAGACGCATCCTTAATTCCGCCAGATGGGCCGTAAACGGCATCTTTTTTTCGTCTATCTCGTGAGACCCAATATCTTTCAAAACTTCTTTATCAATCCCTTCCATTTTCACCTCCGATAAAAAATTTTCATTATTTAAGTCTGGATAGTTTGTCTCTACCCATTCCCCATGAAAAGGTTGTCTAAGGGGTCCAGTGATCATCCTATGGGGTTATCCTTCACCAGGCAGGTATATCCCAGTCCAATAAAAGATACTGGGACGCGGTGTTTACCGTGCAGGGATCCGAGAACTCTTCCCTGCACGCTGTACTCCCGTGTCCCCGTGTTTTTAGTTTTTAGAGAGTCATATCCCCTTCTTCGGGCTCCTGGCGGAGGTACGTTTGGGATTGCGCAGCTTCATCTTCAGAAGAGGGGAGTTGATCCTTTTCTACCACCCTGGCAATAGCTACCACTTTATCATCCCCATCCAGGGATTGAAGGGTCACACCTTGGGTATTCCGACCGACAACCCGGATGTTGCTTACACTTAATCGAATAATCTTACCGGTTTGAGTAATCATCACCACTTCATCATCTTGGGCCACCTGTAAGATCCCCACGACATCTCCTGTTTTAGGGGTACATTTCATATTAATGATACCTTTTCCCCCTCTTCCCTGGACACGATATTCAGAAACTTCCGTTCGCTTTCCCCATCCTTTCTCCGATACAACCAGCATGGTAAAACCATCCTTTACAATCTCCATTCCAACCACTACATCTCCTTCATCTAGATTAATCCCGATGACTCCACGGGCCACTCTTCCCACCGTCCGTACTTCACGTTCATTAAAACGGATGGCGATTCCCTTCTTAGTGCCCAGAAAAATATCCTGATTTCCATCGGTCAATCTTACAGCGACCAGTTCATCACCCTCATCGATTGTCAGAGCGATGATTCCACCTGCTCGAGGATTACTGTAAGCAGAAAGAGGGGTTTTTTTAATGATTCCTTTCTTGGTAACTTGAATGACATATCTATCCTCTCTAAATTCTTTCACAGCAAGGATCGTTGCGACCTTTTCATCTGAAGCCATCGGGATCATATTAACAATCGCTTTCCCCTTAGCTTGTCGCCCGGCCTCCGGAATTTCATGAACTTTCAGCCAGTAGACTTTACCTTTATCTGAAAACACCAGGATGCTATCATGGGTTGAGGCAATGAATAAATGTTCGACCAGGTCTTCTTCTTTGGCTATAATTCCGACGACCCCTTTTCCCCGGCGTTTCTGACTACGATAAAGGGTTAAAGGGCTTCGTTTGATATATCCATCCCGGGTAATGAGAACCACCATATCTTCCTCGGCGATCATATCTTCCAGGTTGATCTCGGCTTCTTCTTCTACGATTTCCGTCCGTCGGTCATCTCCATAGGCTTCCTTGAGCTCTTTGAGCTCCTTTTTGATCACATTCATAACCAGAGCCGGGCTTCCCAGGATTGCCCGGAGTCTTTCAATTTCTTTAATGACTTCCTCGTACTCCTCATTAATTTTCTTTCGTTCAAGCCCGGTGAGTCTTTGTAAGCGCATATCGAGAATGGCTCCGGCCTGGGTTTCGGTAAGTTGGAATCTACTTATAAGGCCACTTTTAGCCTCTTCTACAGTCCGGGAAGATCGAATCAGGGTGATAACGGCATCCAGATGATCCAGGGCAATTCTGAGTCCCTCCAGGATATGGGCCCTTTCTTCGGCTTTCTCCAATTCGTACCGGGTGCGACGAAGGATGACTTCTCGCCGATGCTCGATGAAGGCTTCCAGAATCTCTTTGAGATTCAAGATACGGGGCTGATTATTAATCAGGGCCAGCATAATCACCCCAAAGGTAATTTGCATCTGGGTATGCTTAAACAGTTGATTTAAAATTACCGCAGCAACCTCACCCCGTCTTAACTCAACAACCACCCGAACACCATTTCGGTCGGATTCATCCCGGATGTCGGAGATTCCATCGATTTTTTTTAATCGAACGAGTTCGGCGATTTTTTCGATGAGTTTGGCTTTATTCACCTGATAAGGAATCTCAGTAATGATGATATTTTCTTTACCCGTTCTTTCCCGTTCGATATAAGCTTTAGCCCTTACCTGGATTTTACCCCGCCCAGTAGCGTAGGCTTCATAAATTCCCTTTCGCCCGTAAATAACGCCACCGGTGGGAAAATCGGGACCTTGAATGATTTTACACAATTCTTCTACATCCAGGTCAGGGTTTTCAATGAGAGCCACAAGTGCATCGATGGTTTCGGTTAGATTGTGGGGTGGGATATTGGTAGCCATACCTACGGCAATTCCAGAAGAGCCATTAACGATCAGATTAGGAAGTTTGGATGGAATAAGGGCCGGTTCGGTGAGAGACTCGTCGTAGTTCGGGTTGAAATCTACCGTGTTTTTATCGATGTCTGCCAGCATCTCTTCGGTGATTTTCGCCAGACGGCACTCCGTGTATCTCATAGCCGCCGGGGGGTCTCCATCCAGGCTGCCAAAATTTCCCTGCCCGTCCACCAAAGGGTATCGCATGGAGAAGTCCTGGGCCATTCGAACAATGGCTTCATAGATAGGAGCATCTCCGTGGGGGTGATATTTTCCCATCACCTCACCGACGACACGGGCCGATTTCTTGTAAGGCCGGTTCCAGTGGAGTCCCATCTCATACATGGTATAGAGAATACGTCGGTGAACCGGCTTAAGCCCGTCTCGGACATCCGGTAAAGCCCGGCTGATGATGACGCTCATGGCATAATCCAGATAGGAGGTTCGCATCTCCTCCTTGATACTGATCGGTACAATCTGAGCTTGAAGAGCCATGTTTCCTGGAAGGTTATGGGATTGTGGGGTTGTGAAACACCACCTCACCCCCCATTGCCTCACCGCTAAATATCTAAATTTTTGACCTCTGAAGCGTATTTCTCAATGAATTGCCGCCGAGGCTCTACCTGGTCCCCCATGAGAATGGTAAAGATTTCATCGGCTTCCACTACGTCTTCGATAGTAACCTGAAGCAGGCTTCTGGCCTCTGGATTCATGGTCGTTTCCCATAATTGTTCAGGATTCATTTCTCCTAAGCCTTTATATCTCTGAACATTGAGGCCTTTCTTACCGGCTTCCAGAACGGTATTGATGATTTCATAAATGGTATGGACTTCCTTCACAGTATCGTCTGTTTCGATTCGGTAAGGAGGAAAACCAATACGTTCAAAAATGGCTGCATGCTTTTGAAGGACTTTATACTCGGGAGAAGTTAGAAGCTGATAATCAAGACCAAACTCCCCTCCCCCTTCAGGAAGGGTAATTCGAATCTTATAGCAATTATGTTCCTCATCTGGAATCGTCTGGTATTCAAAGAGCTCCTGGGAAGGGAAAAGGTTTTGATAATTAGCTGAAATAACCTCCATTTCTTGCCGTATCTGATCTAAGTTTGATAAAATCAACGAGGTGAAGTTAGGATTTAGGGCTATGGCTTTCATAACCCCCCGGTCTCTTTGATGTCGTTCGAACAGGTCCAAAACATTTCGGAACTCCATAAGGCGCTGTACACAGGATTCCAAAGTCTTACCGGTCATCATGGTGTAATTGACGATGAGCTTAGCCCGATTAGCTCCTTGATGGATTAAATACTGATTCATTGCCTGTTCATCCTTAACGTACCATTCCTGCTTATCCTTCTTGACTTTAAACAAAGGAGGCTGTGCGATATAGAGATAACCTTTTTCGATAATTTGAGGCATCTGACGGAAGAAGAAGGTCAGCAGTAAGGTTCGGATATGGGAGCCATCGACATCGGCATCGCACATGAGAATAATTTTATGGTACCTGACCTTGTTTACATCGAAATCCTCAGTCCCTATACCCGCCCCTATGGCCGTAATGATCGTCTGGATTTCCTCACTTTCCAGCATTTTATCGAATCGGGCTTTTTCCACGTTTAAAATTTTCCCTTTGATGGGAAGGATTGCTTGAAATCTCCGATCTCTCCCTTGCTTTGCTGAACCACCGGCACTATCACCCTCCACGATGAACAACTCACTGTGGGCCGGATCCTTCTCCGAGCAATCTGCCAGTTTTCCTGGCAGAGAACCTCCCTCCAGCGCCGTTTTTCTTCGGGTCAGCTCTTTGGCTTTTCTGGCTGCCTCCCTGGCTCGGGCAGCTCCAATAGCCTTCTCCACAATAGCACGGGCAATGGAAGGATTCTCCTCAAAAAAGTATCCGAGATTTTCGTTAACAATGGCTTCTACAATGCCTTTAACATCGCTATTGCCCAATTTTGTTTTTGTTTGACCTTCAAACTGAGGATTGGGAATCTTAACACTGATAACTGCGGTCAGCCCTTCCCGAACATCTTCCCCTGTAAGGGTTGTATTGAGATTTTTTAATAATCCCTGGGCCGTCGCATAATTATTAATTGTTCGGGTCAGCGCGCTTCGAAAACCGCTGAGGTGAGTACCCCCTTCATGGGTATTGATATTGTTTGCAAAGGAAAAAACGGTTTCCGTATAACCATCGTTATATTGCAGCGCAATCTCGGTATGAACCCCTTCCCGGACCTTTTCAAAATAGATGGGTTCTTTATGCAAGACATTTTTGTTTTTGTTTAGATGGGTCACAAACGAGCTGATTCCTCCTTCGTAATGAAACGTATTTCGCTGATCAGCTCGCTGATCCTCGATGGAGATCGTAAGACCTTTGTTGAGGAAGGAAAGCTCCCGGAGCCTGTTGGAAAGGATATCAAAATTAAACTCGATGGTCTCAAAGATTTCTTCGTCGGGAAGGAAGGTAATCTTGGTTCCGGTACCCGTTGATCGCCCGATTATTTTTAAATCGGTAATCGGTTTACCACGCCGATAACTCTGGGCATAAACGTATCCATCTCGCTTGATCTCTACTTCCAGCCAACTTGATAAAGCATTCACAACCGAAACGCCAACTCCATGCAGACCTCCAGAAACCTTATAGGTCTCATGATCAAATTTTCCACCCGAGTGGAGGACTGTCAGAACCACCTCTACGGCGGGTCGCCCAGTTTCATGCATGTTCACAGGAATACCACGACCATCATCGATCACCGTGATACTGTTATCCATATGGATAATTACTTCGATGTTCTTGCAATAACCGGCAAGGGCTTCATCAACAGAATTATCTACTACCTCATAAACCAGGTGATGCAACCCGTTAACTCCAGTATCCCCAATATACATGGCCGGACGCATCCGAACCGCCTCTAATCCCTCTAACACTTTAATGCTGGAAGCATCGTAAATCTCACTCATGTAATTAACCTTTTTAGCTAAGATTATCCGTTAGGAGTTATGGCCCCTCAATTCCTGCAAGCCATAACCTTGGAATTCACTAGCTTGAGTCTTCGAATTTCTACGTGATATAAATTCTTATCTTCAGAATACGTTTATTTTAATTTTTCGTCTACTTTCACCTTTTCTTTGCTTATTATGACAAACTTATTTGTGCTTGTCAAGCGTTAAGTGCAGTTTTTATACTCTTCAAACCTTAGGTTTATCCCAAAGTTTGAAGGCCCCCAATAAATTCCCTGATTTTCTTTACGTTAAATCCACATTATGATAATTTGCACCTGCAACCAGGGTCTATAAAGCTATTGAAGAAGAAGGATTGAAGAAGTAAATTTTTAACAATAGGGGGGGATTCTTAAATTCCAAACGGAGGGTGGAACTGTGAGTGATACACTCATACTCATCAATCGAGAGGCTTTGCTGACTGAGTTACGTCAAACTTTTGATGAACAGACTGCAAATGTTCTCCTGAGTGTGCTGGACAAGGTAGCCTTGCAGATATATCAGGCTGGAGTAACACGAGAGGATTTTCGGGAACTGAAGCAGATTGTAACGGAGTTGGCTGAAGCACAGCATAGAACCGAAGAACGGATCTCAGAACTGGCCGAAGCCCAACGCCGTAGTGAAGAAAGACTCAGTGGAGTTGAAGAACGGGTCGGCAGACTGGAGTTAGCCGTTGAACAACTGGCCGAAGCCCAACGCCGCAGTGAAGAAAGACTTAGCAGACTGGAGTTAGCCGTTGAACAACTGGCCGAAGCCCAACGCCGCAGTGAAGAAAGACTTAG